>NZ_JAHREU010000053.1:0-57381 GCF_020883145.1 Microcoleus sp. CAWBG27 | reverse complement strand
GCAAGACTCTTTGTTATTCTAAATGTGAGGAAATGCTCAAGCATTCTATTAAATTATTAATACATTACTTGAAGTTTGACGATATTCCCATTCCTGGAGCATTCATACCTTGATTCAGCAACGCCATGGAGGATTCTTGGGGTAACGCGATTTATTTTGTGGTGTCCGGCTGGGTCAAAGTCCGGCGCCTGTCAAACGATCGAGCTGTATCAATGGCTATTTTAGGACGGGGAGCTTTCTTCGGCGAAATGGCCATTCTTGATGAATCTCCCCGATCGAATGACGTACTTGCTCTATCGCCCGTGCGGCTGATCAGCGTTACGGCTCAGCGATTTATCCAAACCCTGTTTAAAGATCCGCAATTGCATCACCGGATGCTGCAACTGATGGTGCGGCGCCTGCGCCAAACCAATCTTCGCTCTCAACTACAGAACCGCCAGCCAGCGGTTAAACTAGCAAATACTTTAGTTGAGCTGGGAGAAAACTACGGTCAGAAAACTGCTGAGGGCAGAGATATCTTCAATATCCCTTATGAAGATTTAGCTGACGTTACAGGTATCGCCCTAGATGAAACCAGCAAAATTATGGAAAAACTAGATAGTAAAGGCTGGATCAAAATCGATCCAGAGCACCAAACTATCCATTTGATCAACCTCAAGCACTTGATGAATTTGGCAAGTCAATGACCGATGTCACTTATGAGGATACCTCGTCCGCTGCCGATCGCGCGATCGGACAACTAACAGCACCGACCATTCACTATTCGGTGGCGATGCCCAATCCTGAATCCCACCTGTTTGAAGTGACTTTGCGCGTGCAGGGTTGGTCGGAACCTGTGCTGGATTTAAAAATGCCTGTCTGGACTCCCGGTTCTTACTTGGTTCGAGAGTACGCCCGCCACCTGCAAGATTTTCGATCGCTCTCAGGCGATTCCCTGCGGGATAGCTATGCCGCGCGTGCTTTACCTTGGCGCAAGATTAGCAAAAATCACTGGCAAATCGAGACAAATTCAGTGTCGGATGTCACGGTTTGCTACCGGATTTTTGCCAACGAACTGACAGTACGAACCAATCATTTAGACTCGACTCACGGTTATTTTAATCCAGCAGCTCTTTGCTTTTTCTTGCCCGGTTTTGAGCGCAACTGCTATACGGTGACAGTGGTGCCACCGCAGCCCCAATGGCGCACAGTCACAACGTTGCCAACTGTTTCGGGCGATAATCTTACTTTCGCTGCTGCGGATTTTGACACCCTTGTCGATACTCCTTTTGAGATTGGATGTCACGAGTCCTACGATTTTGAAGTGCTGGGAAAACCCCATCAGCTTGTAGTTTGGGGACAAGGCAATTTAGAACCAGAACGGGCAATTGGAGATATCAAGAAAGTCATTGAGGTAGAAGCAGAAATGTTCGGCGGTTTGCCCTACGACCGCTATGTGTTTTTGTTGCATTTGTCTGGCTCTGGTTTTGGCGGCTTGGAACACAAGGATAGTTGCACTCTTAACTATTCGCGTTTTGGTTTTCGGGCCAAGGAAAAGTACGAACGGTTCATTCAATTGGTGGCTCACGAGTTTTTTCACCTCTGGAATGTCAAGCGCATTCGACCGAAAGCTCTCGAAATATTTGACTACGAGCAAGAGAATTATACTCCTTCTTTGTGGTTCTCTGAAGGCACGACCAGTTATTACGATTTGCTAATTCCTTTTCGAGCAGGTCTCTATGGCGTGAAAGGTTATTTCCAAAATCTTGCCAAAGAAATCACTCGCTTGCAGACGACTCCGGGGCGGAAGGTGCAGCCTGCGAGCGAGTCGAGTTGGGATGCTTGGATTAAACTTTATCGGAGGGATGCTAATAGCGATAATTCGCAGATTTCCTATTATTTGAAAGGGGAATTAGTTTCGTTTCTGCTGGATTTGTTGATTCGAGCTAAACACGGCAACGCGCGATCGCTCGACGATGTGATGCGTTTGATGTGGCAGCAGTTTGGCGGTGGTTCTCCTGAAAATGAAGATTTTGACCAGAAGTCGCCAACAGAGGCAAAGCAGGCGCATCTGACATCAAATGGCAAGTTAAATGCTCGCTCGCGGACGGCAGAAATAGGCTTTACTCCAGAAGAGTTGCAAAGTGCGATCGAGTCTGTAGCCGGCATGGATTTGAGTGACTTTTTTGCGCGCTATGTAGACGGTACAGAAGAGTTGCCTTATAACGAATATCTGGAACCTTTCGGGCTGCAAATTTGGGTAGATGAAAGCGAGCAAACGCCTCGGATGGGTTGGACGTTGGGAGCGGAAAACGGGCGGCAAATGGTTAAATTTGTCGAAGCAGAATCTCCGGCACAATTGGCGGGAATTGACGCTGGGGACGAGTTGCTGGCGATCGCAGGTTTTCGAGTAAATGCCGAACAAGTGGCTGAAAGGCTGAAAGACTATCAGCCGGGGGACACGGTAGAAGTGACAGTTTTTCATCAAGACGAACTGCGGACTTGTTCTGTTACTCTCGCCCAGCCGCGCCCCGGCCGTTATTCGATCGTACCAGTCGATCGGCCAAGCACTATTCAGAAACAAAACTTTACTGGATGGCTGGGTGTTCCTCTGTCGAATTTGTGAGATAAATAAAGGGAAGGGGAAGGAGAAGGGGGAACACAAAAAAGGACGATCGAATTACCAATTACCAATTACCAATTCCCCATTCCCCATTACCAATTTTCAATTCCCAATTAGCAATTACCAATTTTAATTATGCAAACCCCACCTCCTCCATCAATTACGCCTCGCCAGATGAACCTGCTGCGAATCGTTTCCTCTATGGCCTGGGCTGATGGCGAACTCGCAACAGAAGAAGTTAATTTAATGCTCGATCGCTTTTGCCGTTTGTTTGCCGCAGATGACGACGCCCAACAAATGCAACAGGAACTGCGGGATTACATCATGCAAAATATTCCCCTTGATGAGTTGATTCACCAACTAGAAACTCAAGAGGAAAAAGAATTAGTCTTGCAACTCGGCTATGAAGTGATTGCATCTAGTTCTCGGACTCCCGACGAACCAAACATTAACTCTGAGGAAGCCGCAGCTTATCAAAAATTAGTGCAGTTGCTGAATCTTCCAGAAGATACTGTCAAGCGTATTGAAGCAGAAGCATCATCGGCGACACCTACTTCGGAGGGAATTATAGAGAAGATAGCTCACAAATTAGAACAGTTCATCAAACGCTAGTTTGGGACTGGCGCGCGGCTGATTCCTGGTTGATTCCTGTATTTCTTGTTACTAAACCTGAAATTTTTAAGAGCAACCGGGAATAATTTCCATCGGTAAGTCTTTTTTGCTTAATACTTTTGGACTGGGTAATATAGCCCTTCTCAGATAGGTGAGGTACGTTGTTGGGCTTCAGCCCTCTTCGTTTAAGCGGTTATATAAGCTGTCAGTTATACCTCATATTTCTGATAAATGCTATACAATTTTTCCCAAATAATGTAACCTAACAATTATTGGGCTAGAGTGTTAGAAAGAGTTGTTGATTATCCCGGATATGTAATATCAAATTCGGCTGTCCCGGAATGATTGAACCGCAGAGGGCGCAGAGAACACAGAGGGAGAAAATAGAGAGATGAATCATCTGACGATGAAAGAGCAGATTTGATATATAGCCTTTCTCAAAAGGATGAGGTAGGTATAACTGACAGCTTGTATAACCACTTATTAGAATTAAGAGGGCTGAAGCCCAACAACATACCCGATATTTTTAATAACACCAATAACTAATAACCAATAACCAATAACCAATAACTAATAACTGAAAACTAATAACCAATGACTAATAACTCTTTAAAATTATTGTTTCTATCAACTTCTGTAGGTCAACTCGGTTCGGGGTTGGGCGGCGGAGTCGAACTTACAGTCTTGAACATTGCTAAAGAATTGCAGCGCCGAGGTCATAAAATAACTGTTGTAGCGCCAGTAGGTTCAGTCTTAGAATCAATTCCAGTCATTGAAATTGCGGGCGATTTGCAAGTAACTGCCCAAACACAAGATTACAACGATCCTATTGTGATGCCTGCCGATTCTGTGCTGGCAAATATGTGGGAATATGCTCGCCAAGTTCAAGATGATTGGGATCTGATTGTTAACTTTGCCTACGATTGGCTGCCGTTTTATTTGACGCCATTTTTTAACACTCCGATCGCACATTTTATCAGTATGGGCTCGATGTCGCGATCGTTCGATCGCATCGCCGGACAAATCGCTGTCAAATTTCCCGGTACGCTGGGAGTTTGCACGCTTACCCAAGCCCAAACCTTTGCCTTTGCTAGCGAGTGCGAATTGGTGGGAAACGGCGGCCTAGATTTATCGCTGTACGAATTTTGCAGCCAACCGGAACCAAAATTAGCTTGGTTGGGCCGCATTGCCCCGGAGAAAGGCTTAGAAGATGCTGTGGCGGCCGCAAAAATTACAGGCATTCCCCTAAAAATTATGGGCAAAATGCAAGATGAAGATTATTGGCACAAAATTTGTACAGATTACCCCGACGCTCCAGTAGAATATTTAGGGTTTCTGACCACAACGAAAATGCAAGAGCAAGTCCGCCAGTGCCGAGCATTGTTGATGACGCCGCGCTGGGTGGAAGCTTTTGGAAATGTGGCGATTGAGGCTTTAGCGTGCGGTGTGCCTGTGATTGCCTACGAGCGCGGGGGGCCGGCGGAAATTGTTCGAGACGGGCTGACGGGCTTTTTAGTGGAACCTGATAGTGTAAATGGCTTGGTAAGTGCGATCGACCGTTTAGACAAAATTGACCGCAGCGCTTGCCGGCGACAAGCAGAGGTAGAATACAATTTAGGAGCCGCGGGCGATCTTTTTGAACGCTGGTTCAAGTCTATTGTAAAATTGAGTCAAATAAACTCTTAATCGACCACAATAAAAGACCACAAAAATAACTATGTCAACTGAACGTTTAGTGCTTTTATCGAGCAGAGAAATCGAAAAAATGCGTCAAGCAGGCCGCTTAGCAGCTCAGCTTCTCCTGCATCTTGAACCAATGATTAAACCGGGTGTCAGCACTCTGGCAATTAATGACGAAGCGGAACGCTGGACTTTAGCCCACGGTGCAAAAAGTGCTCCGTTAGGTTATAAAGGATTTCCCAAATCTCTGTGTGCTAGTGTCAATGAAGTTGTCTGTCACGGCATCCCGAATGCCAAACAAATTCTCAGAAAAGGTGACATTATTAACATTGATGTAACACCTTTGGTTGATGGCTATCATGGCGATACTTCTAAAACTTTTTTTGTTGGGGAACCTTCACCTGTAGCTAAAAGGTTAGTTGAAGTAACTGAGGAATGCCTGAGAAGAGGAATTGCGGAAGTTAAGCCTGGTGCTCGTACCGGTGATATCGGTGCGGCGATTCAAGAATATGCTGAAGCCCAAGGTTTTTCGGTGGTGCGAAATTTTGCGGGACACGGCGTGCACCGCGTTTTTCACACTGAACCGGAAATTTTGCATTACGGTAAGCGGGGGACGGGGAAAAAGCTCAGACAAGGCATGGTTTTTACGATCGAGCCGATGATTAATGAGGGTACTTGGGATGTGGAAATTTTGGCCGATGGTTGGACTGCGATAACTAAGGATGGTAAGCTTTCGGCTCAGTTTGAACACACTCTGGCTGTGACTGATTCTGGGGTGGAAATTCTGACTTTACCGTAGGTATCAAAGGTGGAAATCCACTGCATGGAATTCCGAATTAGGTACGTAGTTCCGCCTGGGCGCTCTTAGTATTATATACGGAAAGAGCAATCCTAAATCATTTTCAAGCTCGGGAAATTATCAAATCCTTGCTATAAAATGAGTTGAGCAAGACGAGAGGTAGTCGTACCTTGAAACTTAGAGAGGATTACTATATTTACGAAAAGAGCGCTGAAGCGCAACTACTTACCTTTGAAAGAGCGCTGAAGCGCAACTACGTACCTTAATAGATAAATTATTAATATGAAATGGCTGCAACCGGGAGATTTGCTGCGGGTAATTGCACCTAGTGGCGCGCTGCGAGAATTGACTAATTTTGAACGCGGTTTGGAAATTTGGAAATCCCGCGGCTATCGAGTTGAATTAACACCCGGTTTTGACGATCGCGCTGGCTATTTGGCCGGTTCCGACGCAAACCGCGTCCGACAGTTGGCAGATGCCCTCAGTGACCCGGATTGTCGCGGTATTCTGTGTGTTCGAGGCGGTTTCGGCAGCACTCGACTTTTGGAAAAAGCAAAAGTCGGACAAAAGGAAAACCCGGAACTCCAAAAAAGTGAAAATGCCCGATGCCCAATGCCCGATGCCCAATTCCCAATTAGCAATTCCCATGCGCCGAAATGGTTGATCGGTTTTTCCGATATTACGGCTTTGCTGTGGAATGACGACAAACTCGGGATTTGGGGCGTTCACGGGCCGCTGCTGACAACTTTGGGCGCGGAACCGGATTGGTCGGTCGATCGACTTTTTGACTGCATCGAAGGCCGTCCGTTACAATCTTTGCAAGGTAAAGGATGGGCTGGTGGAAAGGCTTCGGGGCGACTGTTTCCGGCGAATCTGACGGTGGCTACTCATTTGCTCGGAACCCCGTATCAACCGGATTTGACTGGTGCTATTCTCGCATTTGAGGATGTTTCGGAGGCTCCTTACAGGGTCGATCGTATGTTAACTCAGTGGCGGATGGCGGGGGCTTTTGCGGGGGTGCGGGGGATTGCTTTGGGACGGTTTAGTCGCTGCGAGGTGGGCCCGGATAGTCCTAGTTTTACTATAGAAGAGGTTTTGCGCGATCGGCTCTTTGACTTGAATATTCCCATTGTCTCGGATTTGCCGTTTGGGCATGAAGGGGTTAACGCTGCTTTACCGATGGGAATTGAGGCGAGTCTCGATGCTGAATCGGGATTGCTGATTTGTGGGGATACATCGCAACTTTAGATGCGGCATCAACGTCTATAAGTTGGTAGGGTGCGTCAGGGGAAAAATAATTAGTCTGCGATTAAAAAATTCAGCCCTGACGCACCCTACAATAAATCCTAAATAGTCCTGTTGGGTGAGGTTAACACGGTTGACAGAAATTAGATTTAAAATAGAGAGTGTATGCAAATGTCGGCGCAAACAAGGCAAAAAGATTTTAAAATTTTTGAGAGGTTGATATGAAAGCACACAACTGGTTAAATAGTATTGCTGCCACTGTGCTAGTTGCCGGATTGGCACTTACGGCGATTCCTCAGAGTGCTGTTGCCGAATTGATACAAAATAACGATCGCATAGATGGAGTAATCCGCCGCAATTCCCCGATTTACCGTTTCCGAAATATGTGGACTCCCGGTGCTCCGACGGAAGAATTGCGCGGTCAAGAATACACTTTCAACGCTCGGGAAGGCGACAACATTGAAGTGTTTTTAGATACGGATAGAAGCCGCGGTTTTACTCCCGTCATGGTACTATTTTACGGAAATAACAAACAAGTTGCTTTTACCCAAGACCGTTCTTTTAATTATGTGATTCCCCGCAGCGGCGATTACAAGCTTTTGGTGTTGGCGAAAGATGCTGCGAGGGGCGGTAGCTACACGGTGGAAGTTGCGGGAATTGATGGCGGCGACAGACGGGCTAGCAATAGGCGCGATGACAGAAGCGATAGGGGCCGTAACAGCAGCTACGATGGAGAAACGATTTTGCGAGATGATTTTGGCTTAAACCCGATCGACTGTCGCCTCAGACGTACTATGGTAAGAGTAAGATTTGACGATACCGGCAGGGACGGGACTTATTGTGCTGTACCGACTAGGGCTGTTCCCGCGGGCGATTATTATTACAATTCGCGGACTAGGGATTTAGATTCGGCGAGGGCGGATGATGGTAGATTCGATCGCTCTAATGATAATAGCAGGTTCGATCGTCCCGAGCAATGTCGCGTATCTGTAGGCGGAGTGTGTGTGACGAGATAGTTTCGATTTAATTAACCGTAGGGTGCGTCGCCCGATACAATCTCAACTAAACTTGAAAATCTCACAGCGACGCACCCTACAAATATGCTTGGAAAATCAAGCAATTAAAGTGCTGGAAAATCTAGCCAAAATGATGATTTCTAGAGAGAGATTCCAGTGCTTATACTTCTAGATGAAAATCTTTGGGGTGCAGCGGCTTGTGCAAGGCAAATATGTTTGTAGGGGCGAAGCATGACCGCAGTGAATATAAGATTATAACTAATAATTTATATGCGGTCATGCTTCGCCCTCTTCAAAAACCAGATGCACCAAATATTTGGTATATTGATAATATAATGATGTGGCAAAAATCATGAGCGTTAAAGAACTTGAAACAGCAATTATGAACTTGTCGGTTAAGGAACTATCTGAACTCACTGCTTGGCTGATAGAGTATCGCCAACAAGTCTGGGACAGGCAAATTGAAGACGATTTGGAGGATGGGCGCTTAGATGCGCTACTTGATGAAGTTGATGCAGAGTATGAAGCGGGATTAGCTCAAGTGTTATGAAGCATCTGACTTTACCGCGTTTTTGGCAGTGCTATCACCAGCTACCTCAAGAAATACAAGCTTTAGCCGATAAAAACTACGAATTACTCAAAGTCGATCCCTATCACCCTTCGTTACATTTTAAAAAAGTTGGCAGGCGAAAGCAATTGCAATCGGTGCGAGTAGGCGATAGTTACCGCGCTTTGGGAGTTGATAAACCTGAAGGTATTGTCTGGTTTTGGATAGGGACTCATGGTGATTACGATGCAATATTAGCTCAGAAATAGAGTCCTAGATCGAGTGTGACGATAGACGTTTAATTAGTCTCCCCAGCGAGTGGAGAGAGTTCAAAAGTTGACAGTTGACAGTTGACAGTTGACAGTTGCACCCCAGAGAGCGACCTCTACCTAGAAGGAAGAGGATTGCAGTAATGAATCGTCTAATTTTAATTTCTCCCTAAAACGAAGAGGCTTGCAACCAATTCTTTCTGGTAAAGTAAATAAAACGTGTGATTTGCACGTAGCGTTTCCATTCAATTAGTTTGCCCTGCGAGTGAGGATACTTCCAATATAACCCCCATAAATTGGAAGCAGTCTAGATGTCATTTGGCAGCCTCGCAACCAACCTGACTCCGACTCCCCAAAATCGAACTCAGCCAATCCCCCCATCTTTCTCATGGCCGATCGCCGAATTTTCGATCGAAAAGGACGATCGCACAGTGGTAAGCTACCAAAGACATTAAAAGATCTAAATTCGAGAAAAGTTAAGATGTCATCATTAAATGAAGTTCCCTTGCTACTGCGGGCAGCCCGCGGCGAAACCCTAGAACGCCCGCCCGTGTGGATGATGCGCCAAGCCGGCCGCTACATGAAAGCCTATCGAGATTTGCGAGAAAAGTATCCATCCTTTCGCGAACGTTCTGAAATTCCCGAAGTTGCAATCGAAGTTTCGCTTCAGCCGTGGCGCGCGTTTCAACCCGACGGCGTAATTTTGTTCTCCGATATCGTCACTCCAATGCCCGGTTTGGGCATCGACATGGACATCGCCGAAGGTAAAGGCCCGATTATCCACGCACCCATCCGCACTCAGCAGCAAATCGACGCCCTGCAACCGCTGAATCCAGAAGAAAGTTTGCCTTTTATCAAAACAATCCTCAAATCCCTGCGCGCGGAAGTCGGCAACAAATCCACCGTGCTCGGTTTTGTCGGCGCGCCCTGGACTTTAGCAGCCTACGCCGTTGAAGGTAAAGGTTCCAAGGATTATGCCGTCATCAAAAACATGGCATTTTCCGATCCAACTTTACTGCATCAGTTGCTCTCAAAATTCGCCGATGCGATCGCAGTTTACGTGCGCTATCAAATCGACTGTGGCGCCCAAGTAGTGCAAATGTTCGACTCCTGGGCCGGCCAACTGTCCCCGCAGGATTACGACACCTTCGCTCTACCTTACCAAAAACAAGTATTCGAGCAAGTCAAAAAAACCCATCCTGACACACCGCTAATCCTGTTAGTCACCGGTAGCGCGGGCCTCCTCGAACGAATGACAACATCCGGCGCAGATATCATCAGCGTCGATTGGACGGTTGATATGGCCGACGCCCGCAAGCGTTTGGGCCCCAACATGAACGTTCAGGGAAATCTCGATCCCGGTGTGTTGTTTGGTTCTCAACCGTTTATTCGCGATCGAATTCTTGATACAATTCGCAAAGCGGGCGATCGCGGACACATCCTCAACTTAGGACACGGCGTATTGCCGGGAACCCCCGAAGATAACGTGCGTTTCTTCTTTGAAACCGCCAAACAAGCCGACAAATTGCTCGCAGTTACTGCTTGAATTTGACAGGAATTCAAACCCCAAAAACCCGTAGGGGCGGGTTCACCAACAACCTTAAAAGTTACAAACAAGTGAAATAAACCCGCCCCCAATACTTAAATTTGACAGGAATTCAAACCCCAAAAACCCGTAGGGGCGGGTTCACCAACAACCTTAAAAGTTACAAACAGGCTAAATAAACCCGCCCCCACCCACCGAAAATCCCCTTTAAATTCTGGTAATAAAACCCGGAGATCCCCCCTAACCCCCCTTAAGAAGGGGGGAACAAGAGCCTTCAAAGTCTCGCTAAAAAACGAGGTAATCAAGAGCATTCAAAGTCCCCCTTCTTAAGGGGGATTTAGGGGGATCATACCTCAACTGTCACCCAAATTAATTGCCTACTAAAGCCTGAATTTCACACAAATAACTCCCCCTCTCCCCCAACTGTCAACTGTCAACTGTCAACTGTCAACTGTTGAACCCCTCTCCTCTCCCCCCTTCCCCTTCTGCAAATGACAAAAAAAATTTTCATAACGGGTGCAAGTGGCTGTATCGGTCACTACATGGCCGAAACCTTGATTCAACAGACAAACCACGAACTCTACCTATTAGTTCGCAACCCCGATAAGCTAAAATTTGACTGGAAAGCGCGATCGGGCATCAATATCATACAAGGCGACATGAGAGATATCGATCGCCATTCCGAACTGCTGCAAACAATAGACGTAGCAATTTTAGCAGCCACAGCTTGGGGAGGAACCCAAGAAGTTTTTGATGTCAACGTTACCAAAACCCTGCGCCTAATCCAACTACTTTCGCCCCAGAATTGCCAACAAGTAATATACTTTTCAACCGCCAGCATTCTCGGTAGAGATAACAACTTGCTCAAAGAAGCAGGCGAACTGGGGACAGATTATGTTCGCTCCAAATACGATTGCATGACGCAATTATCTACGTTAAAAAACGTACCTCCAATTACCGCACTTTACCCAACCTTAGTATTAGGAGGAGACGCCGAAAAACCAGTTTCTCACCTATCATCCGGTTTGCCGCTTGTCGCGAAATGGATTGGTTTGATTCGCTGGCTGAAAGCAGATGGCAGTTTTCACTTCATCCACGGTGCAGACATTGCTACAGTAGTTAATTACTTAGTCGAACATCCGTCCGATTCCGAAGAGCCGCGACATTTTGTACTCGGAAATCCGGCGATTACCGCGAACGAAGTTGTCGAACAAGCTTGCAAGTATTTGCATACAAAAATCTTCTTTCGGATTACTCTGTCACCTTGGCTTGCCGATTTCTTTATTTGGTTGTTCCGAATTCAGATGGCTGCTTGGGATAGATTTTGTATCAGCTACCGCCATTTTACCTATCAAAATCTGGTCAATCCCGAAAGCATCGGATTGCCGAGTTACTGCGGAACTGTTGCTGATATGTTAAGAACTAGCGGGATTCCAGATAAAAATACAAAGTAGTCCGTACACTCCGCACCAATATCAGAGCGAGTTCGGGGAGGGAGTAAGAAAAAGTTCACAAATGATATCATTTCTGGTTGTATCGGAATGATTTAACCGCAGAGAGCGCAGAGGACACAGAGAGAGAAGATAGAGATGAATACCGATGCAATCGGATTTGATATTTAGGATTGCTATAGAAGCCGATCCCACAAGAAAGATTGTGGGATCGGCTTCTAGCATCGTCCCTAATTATTTTTGGGCTTCTCAAATCCCATCCCACAAGAAAAACAATTTGTGGGACGTTGCTCCGAGCATCGTCCCTAATTCTTTATCCTATTCAACTTTACTATTTCAAATTCTTTTTTGCCTGATTCGGGCACTTTTGAAGCGATTATCGTCAATCCATGGTGAGATACGATAAGATATCAACATTTGCCAACTATAACAGGGAACTGCAAGCTAAAAATTGCGCCCATTATCTTTGTGTTAGGGGGTGTCGCCCCTTTCTAGATAGTCGATCGCGCGCAAGATCGTAATTTTAGCCTTAACATTAAATATTGAGAGTCGATCGAACTCTCATACCCCGCCAGCCCGATCGCAAGTTATTTACTGATGTGAGGTTTAACATACTATGCGAGTGCTTCTAGTTTACCCCCTGTTCCCGAAAACATTCTGGTCTTATGAGAAAATCCTAGAATTAGTCGATCGCAAAGTGCTGCTTCCACCGCTGGGTTTGGTCACAGTAGCAGCCATTCTACCCCAAGAATGGGAATTCAAGTTAGTCGATCGTAACATCCGACAAATCACCGAAGCAGAATGGGAATGGGCAGAGCTCGTTATTCTGTCAGCGATGATTGTCCAAAAAGAAGACTTGCTAGACATCATCCGCGAAGCCAAGCGGCGCGGTAAATCCGTAGCTTGCGGCGGCCCCTACCCAACTTCCGTACCAGAAGAGCCCCAAGCAGCAGGCATCGATTACCTGATTCTCGACGAAGGCGAAATCACCCTACCGATGTTCGTCGAAGCCATCGCGCGCGGTGAAAAAAGTGGCATTTATCGATCGGACGGCGTCAAACCCGATGTTACCACAACCCCAGTACCCCGCTTTGACTTGCTGGAACTAGACGCCTACGACTCAATGTCGATTCAATTTTCCCGAGGCTGTCCCTTCCAGTGCGAATTCTGCGACATCATCGTCCTCTACGGGCGCAAACCCCGCACCAAAGAACCCCAACAATTAATAGCCGAACTAGACTGTCTATACAACCTAGGTTGGCGGCGCGGCGTGTTCATGGTAGACGACAACTTTATCGGCAACAAACGCAGTGTCAAACTATTACTAAAAGACTTAGAAGTCTGGCAAATAGAACACAAATTCCCGTTCAACTTCAACACAGAAGCATCCATCGACTTAGCCCAAGACCAAGAATTGATGGACATGATGGT
Source organism: Microcoleus sp. CAWBG27 (assembly GCF_020883145.1). Classification (NCBI taxonomy): domain Bacteria; kingdom Bacillati; phylum Cyanobacteriota; class Cyanophyceae; order Oscillatoriales; family Microcoleaceae; genus Microcoleus; species Microcoleus sp. CAWBG27. The sequence goes on along the minus strand of NZ_JAHREU010000053.1, from coordinate 44,183 downwards.
GAAATGTCATTTCAACGCAGTATTCCTAGGAATTGAAACCCCCGACGAAGAAAGCCTGCAAATGACCAAGAAATTTCAAAATACTCGCAACTCCCTGATAGAATCAGTAGAATTAATTGCCAAATCAGGTTTGCGAGTCATGGCCGGATTCATCATCGGATTCGACGGCGAAAAACCGGGCGCAGGCCAACGCATCGTCAACTTCGCCGAAGCAGCAGCAATTCCGAGTACAACCTTTGGAATGCTGCAAGCTTTACCGCACACTGCTTTGTCGCACCGACTAGCAAAAGAAGGCAGATTGCGCGACAAATCCGGCAACCTGAATCAGACTACATTAATGAACTTCATTCCCACGCGGCCGCTAGAAGACATCGCCAGGGAATATGTCCAAGCATTTTCTGACGTGTACGATGCTGAGAAATACTTAGACCGCACCTACCGCCACTTCTTGATGTTAGGTGCACCTACAGCAAATATACCATCAAGAATCCCCAGTTTGATCGACTTGCGAGCGCTGCTAACCGTAGTTTGGCGCCAAGGAGTCAAGCGTTCAACTCGCTGGAAGTTCTGGCATCATTTATTTAGCATTATCAAACGCAATCCTGCCGTTTGGGATCACTATTTAACAGTGTGCGCCCACAACGAGCATTTCCTGGAATACCGCCAAATTGTGCGGGATGAAATCGAAGAACAACTAGCCGAGTTTTTGGCTGACGAAGCTCAACAGGCGCAGCAAAAAGCCCTGATTGCTTCCATTGCTGAAAAACAAGTGCAAGTAGTTTAAGATTTACATTTATCTGGAAGGGTAATCAGAAACCGGGTTTTTTACAAATATCTTTCGTCGCAGTCGATCGATTAGGTAAAAACCCGGTTTCTTTATGCGCTATGTGAGTATATGTAGGGTGTGTCGCTATGAAAAGTCCCTAAATGCGATCGATAATTTCATGGATGCGCACCTTACAGAATAGTTCAGAAAACAAGTGTTAAGTTTTTTCCTCTCGCGATGGAACAGGTGCGAATCTATTAGACTGTCGCTCTTTCTTGAAGATTGTCGATGTATCCGCACCCTAGGACTTTGCGTGCTAGAAATGTGAGTCAGAAACCGGGTTTTTTACAAAAATATTTCGTCGCAGTCGATAGATTAGGTAAAAACCCGGTTTCTTTGCTATAAGCGCACTAATCTCGTTTCCAGGCTCTGCGTGGAAATGTGATATCCTGCGGCTCTGCCACCTCTTGAGAGGGTAATCTAGTTTAATATAGTAGATAATTATGATATCATAGAATCCAAAACTTATTGACTGAAACTATATGACCACAATAACTACAATAACAACAGCCTCCCAACTAGCAGATTACTACATTTGGTTTGCCAATGACGTAGGCTCCTACCTCAGCAACCACAAGCTCCAAAAACTCTTATACTACGCCCAAGCATGGTATTTAGCCTTTGAAGACACACCGCTTTTTGATGAGGATTTTGAAGCCTGGGTGCACGGGCCAACTATCCCGACTTTATTTTACGAATACAAAGAACAATTTGACTGGAAGCCAATTCTGAAAGAAGTCGAAAAACCCGAGTTTCCCGAAGAAGTACAAGAGTTTTTAGACGAGTTGTCAGACGAGTATTTCTTTCTCGATGCTTATGAGTTAGAATTGATGGTGCGCCGTGAAGATCCTTGGATTAAAGCTAGAGGTCGGCTGCCGAAAGATGAACCTTCTCATGCTATTATTACGAAGGAATTAATGCAAGAGTTTTACAAAACCCGTGTCATCGAAGAAAATTAAAAAGGCAGATATACGTCGCCAGCAATCTTTATCTAGCATCAATCGTCTAGATGTCAAAATACCGGAAGGAGTTAGTTTTTCCTTCAGGTATTATCAGGATGACAAAGATAAATTTTCACTAGCTAACCGAGATTCTAGATATCTAGCATCTCTATTGAGAAGGCTACGGGATTTATCACAATTGAATTCTCAAGAAATCATCAATAATCAGAGTAAAAGCCTGCGCTGTCATGGCATAGCATGGCAAGATACAACGGAGCCTAATGGTTTTGGGATTCCCAATGAAGCTATGCTAGTAAATATTCCTTACCAATTTCAAATATCTGCTAATGAATACGGTAGGGTGCATGGATTTTTTAGTGAAAATATTTTTTATATTGTTTGGCTAGACCCCGACCACAATCTTTATAGTTGAAATGTCATAATTTTTAGCATTCAATCGATGTTAGATCGTATAATAATAAAAAACTTATTTAGCTAACTCGCTGTAATGTGAATCAGGGATTTTTTTTAGTCCCGGTACGGTGCGGATCCATCAAAAATTCCCCAAAAATTGTACATCTGATAGAGCCGTACCACACAATAGTCAGGTGCGCCACCTCACAAAGCCCCCATTATTCATCAAAAATATGACATATCCGCACCATACTTCATAGCTTTTTCAACAGCAGATGTAGGCGCTTCGCCTTATTGAAGGGTACGCAGAGCAACGCAGATGAATCCGAGATAATGGGCGGTAAATACTACTATTGGCCGCCCAACTTACTTCGACAGATAGAGACGATCGCGATCGCAAATATGAAACTCTTATAACAAGCTCAAAAATATCAAAATTCGCGATCGCCCTCAACCCCCATGCTAGGAACCAATCAACTCAGAACAGCAGCCCTACTAGGACTTCTCAGCGGCCTGCTCGTCTTGGGAAGCCATTACTTAATCGGCAACGAACAAGGACTTTACATCGGTTTAGCGCTAGCCGCCTTCAGCAGTTTTAGCTCTTGGTACTATTCTGATACCGCAGCATTAATGGCTTACCGCGCCCGCCCGATCGCCCGCAGCGAAGCTCCCGAAATCTACGATATTGTAGCATCGTTGAGCGAAAAAGCGGAAATTCCCGTACCGAAAATATTTGTAGTTCCGACTCAATCTCCCAACGCATTCGCCACAGGAAGGGACCCGGAACACGCGACAATAGCAGTTACCGAAGGCATCATCAAACTGCTTTCCCGCGAAGAATTGGAAGGCGTTATAGCGCACGAACTAACGCACATCCGCAACCGCGACACTCTGACTCAAGCAGTAGCAGGGACGATCGCCGGTGCGATTACATTTGTCGGGCGAATACTGACATTTGGAGCGCTTTACGGCCCGGTAACGCGGGATAGCAGACAAGGCCCGAACCCGTTTGGTTTGCTATTTTTAATCATTTTAGCACCGCTATCAGCAACCTTAATTCAACTGGCGATTTCTCGCACGCGGGAATTTGCAGCCGATAGCGGTGCGGTGGAAATTACCAATAATGCGATCGGCTTAGCAAACGCGCTGCAAAAATTGGGAAAAATCGGCCGCGAAATTCCGATGCACGGCAATCCGGCGATGTCGCCGCTGCTGATTGTGAATCCTCTTTCGACTCAAGGTTTGCAATCGCTTTTCCGCACTCACCCTTCTACCGAAGAGCGAATTCAGCGGCTTTTGACGATCGCGCAGCAGCAGCAAGATGCTCCTGTTATGGCTTACATGAGCGGGATTTAAGCGATCGAAAATGCAGCAAGAATATTGAAAAACCAGGTTGTTTGAAGCAGCCTGGTTTCTGTGTGTTTGTAACTAATTAAGTATGGCGATCGCACTCAAACCCCATTTATCTTTCTTTTTGTCAAGCTTTTTGACAACAGCAAGATTAACTGTTTGATCGTTTTGCAACTGACAAGCTAATTCATGAGGAACATAGACATCCTCTACAAACCCAAAACCATTTTGATGCAAGCGAAACCGACCTTTTTTACAAGACATAATATCAAAGAGTTTGCCCGATTCGCGTTTTTCAACCGCAACCACCGTTTGTTGATCGCCGTTTTTATCGACAGTCACCGTCACGGGTTCACCTACTCGCAGATTTAAATTTTTCAGCATTCCCCGCTCGGGACTAACCACTTCTTCAGCTCCGCTATGAGAAGAATTCAAAGCAAATTTGACCATAATCTTTCCGGTTTTTGCTGAAAATTTGTCCAGGTAATTAGCATAAAATCGCGGGCAACTTTTCCAAATCACCTTTTCGGCATCAGCAGCTATATTTTCTAACACTTCCTCTACGTTAGAGAGATTTTCTGCATTAGCGTACCAACTAGCAGTCAACAGATTGCGTAGCGATTCTGGGATTTTCCATCCGTTATTATTGCGAACATTAAAAGCTCGATCGGCAGCCCATTTCGCAACTTTCCATTGGCTTCTATTGGCTGCAAGTCGGCTGAGATCCTCAAAAACGCTAACACCAAAATTTTCATCCCTGCAAGTCAAATAGGCTTTTGCACAAAGTGTCAGGGCTAGTTGAGGATCGGAAATTGCCACGACTTTAGCTAAGGCGTGCCACGCCCAATAATCGCTACGCTTCTGCTTCACAAAGGAAACCAGCAGTTTTTGAGCTTCTGCCGATCGCCCCAAACGACTTAGCAATAAAGCCTTGCGATAATTCAGCCATTCTGGTTTTTGAACTTTTGCGCGATCGAGTGCAACATCGATCAATTTAATCGCAAAATTTTGTAAATCTCGCACATCGGGATAATCTTGAACAGTAAATTCACAAGCAATTTTTCCCACATCTCTTGCTGTTTTCTCCACCAGAGACTCATAAACTTTACCGTCATTACCAGTAGAAACCTGAAAGTCTTCCGCTCGAAAACTGTCAATACCCGCCCATTTTACGAACTTGGGTAAAAACTTGATTTCCTTTTTTAAGCGAACAATTCGGGATAGCAAAACACTAAATAGTAAATCTGGTCGATTCAACTTTAGATTGTAATATTCTGCTAATATTTCCCTAAGTTTGCTGACAGATGCGTCTGTATCTGTGGATTGAGATTGTTCATTGGCAGCCTCTACCAGTTTTTTTACTTTGTCACAAAGAACCCAACCAACACTCTTAGGCACCCCTTTGTCATCTGGATGCTGTTTCAGCAGTTCGTACCCTCTGGAATAAGCTTCATCTATGCGTCCAGATTTTCTCAAATTATCGATTTCTTCCGTGAAATTAGACATTTTTATAACTCCAGTGCGAGGCGAACTAATTCTGCAATTTTTAAATTTGTGTAGCCGATCGGCCAAACTTGCGTCACAAAACCATCTCCATCGTAAAAAACTTGCATTTTCAGCTCGCCCTGTTCAGATTTGAGATAGTAAATTTGGTTGTAATCGTGGTGTTCAATTCCCCAAATCGTTATTTTGTGTGACGCTAGTTTTGCTTGAATTATAGCTTGAACTGTTTGCTGAAATTCATTTCCCGCTCGCAGCTTTGATGCAATCGCATCGCGAACTAAAGCGGCAAAATCAATCGGCTCAGATTTCCCTTTTTCAATTCTCGTTACCTGAAACTTTGCATTGTAATGCAAGCGAATACAGCAAGAAGATCGACCGTCTTCAGAGGCAAACTCGTAAACTTCCTGATAACTATTATGCTTGTATGAAGTCACCTGGATTTGATGGACTATCAGACTTGCCGCGATATGTAAGTAAAGATTGATTAAAGGTTTTCCCAGGATAGGGAAAGGCGAAACATTTGCATTTCCTAGTTCTGAATTTGGGTCAAATGCAATAAGATCCTTGAAAACAACCGAATCTAGCTTGCCTTGACTGTTATTCCAATTTGCTTTAAAAAAGGGTGTGATTGAGGGAAAATTAAATAAAAAAAGCCGATTTTGAACGACAGAAAACAAGGTATAAACCCATCGAAAATAAGCAGCATTTGTTTTTCCTTGGCTGGTATCCATATTCGCGATCGCAGTTTTAAACTTCTGACCCTGGGCGCGATGCAGAGTCAAGGCGTAGCCAAACCTCAGGCGCGCTGCATTTAAGTAGGGATCGGTACGTAAAAACTTTGCTAATTCCATAGATTTATCTGATTCTATTATCTGTTTCTGCTGTTCTTTAAATTTGTTTGTTGCTGCCACCCGCAAAGCTAAAAGTGTGTCTTTGTCAACTTCCGGCTTTTCCGAATATAAATAATCTCTCAGACAGTAAAACTCGATTTCTTTACCGTTTTCAAGCAGCCGCACTCGCACGCGCAAAAAGTTTACCTTAACTGGCTGTTCGCGTCCTTTCAGCGGTTGGATTAATGGTGAAATATGGGGATTAACTGCTATGACTTCAGCAAAAGAGTTATTTGATATATAACTTTGCTCTAGCTTGCCTTCGTCTGCGGCAACAGGGCTGTTGTGGATATGTACGATATCACCTGCAACAATCTCTTTACCTCGATTAAAAAACTCTTGTCTAACTCGATCGTTGATGCGGTTAGCCGCTTCGTTGCTAAAAACTATAAACTTGGTGAATTGGGAATCTTCCAGGAATACACTTCTCGATACCTCTTCTTCATTATCGCGATCGACTATTTGGATGCAATTCGAGTCATCGGCGATCGCTCTGAGCTGATTAAACCTGCCATGATGTATGCTTTGAGCGATTTGTTGACAATTTTGCACAAACAAATCTTGCACTTTATCTGGAAGTATAAACTCAAGATTGATGCGCTCTATCTCACCATAAATCGCAGCTTGCAAGCGCTCGCCACACAGCGCAGACTCATCTTTTTTTCCTCTCATTAGCTGGAACGGATCGCCCAGAAAAATTACCTGTCTTTGAGTTTTGTCCAGTTGCGTATATTCCAAAAAATCCGTGAGAATTTGCCCGCTACCGTAACGAAAAAAATCCGTTTCAAACTGTGAATCGGATATCAGGTGGGCATCGCCGACGATGTAAACTTGTTGCTCTGTATCCAGATTTTTGTTCAATCCATAGACGAGCTGCTCCTTCTCTACTGTATAGTTTTTTGTGAAGATATACGAGTAAATACTCTTTGACTCAAGTGGATAAACAGAGGCAATTTTACTATTAGGAGCAAGCACCGAGTAATTTCGGCTTAAGGATCTAGATTTATCTCCAATAGCTGTTTGCAGAAGATGCAAACCAGTTCCCATCATCCCAGTCACGATTAAAATCTTCTTTGAAGAACCTAAAAATTGCTCAATGCCAGAAACTACAGATTCAAGAGACTTAGGTAGCTGACTTTTAGCAGAATCGCCTGCTGACAAATAACCGGGAATTGCCTTAATTCCCCATCCGGGATGAACATACTCAGGAATAGAAAAATGTTGAACTATGTCTGCTAAATCTTGATTGGAAAGATTGATATCGGGGCTAGCTATCTGAGATAACCTCTCTAGAGCGCGATCGAACTCAACAACATGAAACCAGCTTTTAATCTTAGGCGGTAGCTGTCCCTCATCAAAGGTAATGGGCTGGTGAAAAAGCACTAACCCAGAGATGTGTCCTAAATTTTGTTGTCTATCTGACGGGAATCTAATTTTTTTTAAAACATCGAGTAGCGCAAATCTGTTATCTCTGACTTGAATAAATGGATTTGGCTTGCTTCCTCCTCTCACCTCCACATCACCAGCCAGCCACGGCCCGTTTTCTGAAAAACTAATATTTCCGCCATAGTCTTTGAAGTCGATGACAGTAATACTGTTTTTTTTCAGAATTGCTGCATCAATTTCGCTTCCTTGACAGTAGAAGTTTCCTAACAAAATTATCAAATCATCCGAATCGCCCCAAACCCGTTCCAATTCGTTTCCCAAATCATCGAACAGACGGTTCTCATGGGTGGTTTTGTAAGATTGTGTTCTATATACCTGAACAGTCATAGCTCGAGCGCGATTAACTTTACTAGCCGAATATTCTCACAGATCGATCGCCGCTAGCAATAGTTTTCAGAGAGAAAGAGTTTTTATCAGCGATTCAGTAACGATCTCAGTTTTTCTGTAGCCTATACTACAGGGTAGCATGGGATTGTTTGCTGCTGCCAAAAGTAGAAATTTTCCCGCAGCTATCAGAGATGTAAAGCTTTGCAGGGAAGCAAGTCAGGCGTTTGGAGTAGAAAGGGAATGCAGGCCGATCGAGACGGGAGTTATCTCGGAACACGCGGCGTCTGTTGACACGAGTTAACGCCAGAACTCACCCGCGCACTAAAAAACGCAGATGATGGTAATATCATCTGCGTTAATCTGCGGTTTAATTAAACAGGATTTAGGCACTCCAATCAAGAAACCGGGTTTTTTCCGAATCTCTCGGCTACAGCGAATTATTCTCGTAAAAACCCGGTTTCTTGGTTCGTCGTTGCAAACCCTTTTAAACTTAAGCGACAGCCTTATCTAAAGATTTCACTTCAGCCAGGTATTTGTGTAATTGGTCGCCTTCAACTACCTCAGTTTCTAATAGCTTCTGCGTGATTGTTTCCAACAATTCGCGATTGGCTTTCAGAATATCCAAAGCGTGCTGGTGCGCTGTTTCCACAATCTCTTTAACTTCTTGGTCGATCGCCTCCGCAGTCTGAGCACTCACCGCACGGCGCGCATTTCCCATCCCATCGCCGAGGAAAGATTGTTGGGCCCGATCGTAAGCTAGAGGCCCCAACACCTTACTCATACCGTAAGTTGTCACCATTCTCTCTGCTAAATCAGTCGCCCTTTGCAAGTCATTGGAAGCGCCGGTAGTGATGCTACCAAACACGACTTCCTCAGCCGATCGCCCTCCAAGTAGTGTAGCAATTTGCCCGCGCAATTCCGATTCATCCAACAAGAAACGGTCTTCAGTCGGTACTTGCAACGTGTAACCCAATGCAGCCATACCGCGCGGGACGATCGAGATTTTCGACACTTCGCCGCCGCCAGTCATCACAGCGCCAACCATGGCGTGCCCGACTTCGTGATAAGCCACAATCTTTTTCTCTTTTTCGTTGAGCACCCGGCTCTTCTTTTCCAAGCCAGCTACAACGCGCTCAAATGCCTCATAGAAGTCTTCCTGTGCCACAGTGAGGCGCTTGTTACGGGCAGCTAGCAAGGCAGCTTCATTGACCAAATTTGCCAAGTCTGCGCCCGAAAAACCGGGGGTACGAGTGGCGACGGCCTTTAAGTCAATATCCGGGCCCAACTTCACTTTTTGAGAGTGAATGTTCAAAATTGCTTCGCGGCCAGATAAATCCGGGCGATCGACTAAAACTTGGCGATCGAAACGGCCCGGGCGCAACAAAGCAGCATCTAAACTTTCCGGGCGGTTCGTTGCAGCGAGTACAATTACCGTAGTATTACCCGCTGCAAAACCATCCATTTCAGTTAATAGTTGATTGAGAGTTTGTTCGCGTTCGTCATTCCCGCCGAATGCAGCGTTAGTGCTGCGAGATTTGCCGATCGCATCCAATTCATCAATGAAAATAATACAAGGAGCTTGCTTCTTAGCCTGCTCGAATAAATCTCGGACTCTCGCAGAACCAACACCGACAAACAGTTCGACAAACTCCGAACCGGAGATGCTAAAAAACGGCACACCAGCTTCACCAGCCACTGCTTTGGCTAACAGCGTTTTGCCAGTTCCCGGCGGCCCGACTAACAGCACACCCTTCGGAATTCGCGCGCCAATTGCCGTAAATCTGTCGGGAGTTTTCAGGAACTCAACAACCTCAACTAATTCTGTTTTAGCCTCTTCTACTCCAGCGACATCAGCAAACGTAATTTTCGCCGAGTCTCCTTCCACGTAGACCTTAGCCTTGCTTTTGCCGATCGACAGCGCACCCTGCGGCCCGCCACCGCCCCGGTTCATGAAAAATTGAAATATTGCCACAAAAATCAGCGGCGGCACTACCCAGCTTAAAACACTGCCAATCCAGCCATTTTTAGAAGGCGGAGTTGCCGCAAATTCAACGCCTTTTTCTTGCAAAAGTTTAGGCAGTTCCAGGTCAAAAATTGGCGTAGTTGACAAAACTTGTCCTGGTTTGTCGCCTTCGCCTTTGAGTTGGTAGCGAATTTCATTTTGACCTACCGAAGCTCTAACTACATCTTGTTCTTGGACTTGATGGACGAACAAACTGTAAGGCACTTGGGGAATTTGGGGCCCGAACAAATTGGGCAAAAAGATGTTTGCTAGCAGAAACAAGCTTGATAGCAATAACACGATATTGCTGATTTGCCGAAAACGAGGGGGTTGGGGCTGGTCTTTAATTGCCATTGATAACGTTCATCCTTTAATATTAAGCAGTTTAATTCATTTATTTTCTCATCAAATACGCAGGTCGTGTCAATCGGATTTCCTCACTCTGTCGGGTCGGTTAACCGGGTAGCATGGATTTGAGATTTAAAACGAACCGCTTTCGTCGCGAAGGGCGCAAAGGAAGATAAGAATAGAAGAACAGAGCAAGGCGCATCTCATTTTTGCAAATATATTCCTAGGGACTCTAGCATTGTGGCAGTAAATATGTGGTTGTTACTAATAAATTGTCTGCCGGAATGCGAGAACCATTGCAAAATACCAGATGCACTCGCAGAGCGTTATACTTGTGAATGGTTGGTTAATAGTTATTACTTCAACATCCCTTTAAAATTCTCTTCCTCTTTTCTTACTTCGCGCCCTTTGCGCCTTCGCGGTTCGTTATTTCCAAATTTCCCATGTTTCAAACTACTCGCCGCCGCCTTGCTATTTGGTACACTGCCGTTACTGCCGTGTTGTTACTTGTATTCGCCACGGGTTTCTATTTCTACGTTCGCAATACTTTGATCGATCGCATCGACGACACTCTCAATCACGTTGTAGAAATAGTAGAGCGAACTCTCGCGATCGAACCGATAACTTCTTCGAGTAGGGGTGCTAAAACTAAGTTGCAAGTTAATATTCAAAAGAGTTTTCGAGACAGCACGGATGCAGTAGAAGACGACCACATTGATTTAGAATGGTTCAGTCCTACGGGCGAGTTGCTGTGGTCTACTTTGTCGGAACCGCTGAATGTGCCGATTCGCGCTAATCGCACGGGCGAAACGGTTTGGATAATTAATAATAAGTTGCAGGATCAAAACTATTCTCTCAGACAAGTTACGCAGCGTGTGGAAATCGGCCGCCAAGTTTTGGGATATTTGCGAGTCAGCCATCCTTGGTTTGAAGTGACAAAACCGATCCGACAATTAATTTTTGATTTGATTTTGGGCGCGAGTTTAACTTTAATTTGCGTGGCGGCTATTGGCTGGTTGCTGTCAGGATTGGCGATCGCACCTGTGCGAGAATCTTACAGCCGTCTCAAACAGTTTACCGCCGATGCTTCCCACGAACTCAGAAATCCGATCGCCACTATTCAAACAAATGTCCAAGTAGCCTTGGCCGAACCCGACATCGAACCGCAGCAACACCAACAGCTACAGGTTATCGAACGCCTGACGCGCCGTTTGGGGCGGTTGGTTGACGATTTGCTATTTTTAGCCAGACAAGACAGCGGAATCGTGCAGCAGCAGTGGGTTGATGTTCCTCTCGATGCTTTGTTGATGGAGGTAATTGAAGAACAACTCGCGATCGCCCTTACCCAAAATCTCTCTCTCTGTTTGGAAATAATCGATTCGCCCGACACTGAAAATAACTTTACAGTTTTAGGCGACTGGGATCAACTAGCGCGACTGTTTACCAATATTGTCAGCAACGCCGTACAGTACACGCCCTCTGGCGGGGAAATTGAAGTAGAATTGCAGTTGGCAGCTAAAAACAAAAGAAATTCGTCGCCAATCAATTCTGCACTGCAAATCAAAGTCACAGACACCGGAATGGGGATTTCCCCGGAAGCGCTACCGCATTTGTTCGATCGATTTTACCGCGCAGATCCCGCCCGCACCCACCGCAGCGCCGCCGGTTCCGGTTTAGGATTAGCCATAGCCAAAGCCATTGTCGAAAACCACCGCGGCCAAATCCGGATTGACAGCCAAGTCGATCGGGGAACCGCTGTTACCGTAACCATCCCCGCCCACAAATTAGAAACATCTCGCCCCTAAAACTTCCCCTCTTCCCCTGCGCCCTCTGCGCCCTCTGTGGTTAAAAAATCTCCCCCTCAAACCCTGATTAGAAACATCTCGCCCCTAAAACCTCCCTCTTCCCCTCTTCCTCTGCGCCCTCTGCGCCCTCTGCGGTTAAAAAAATCTCCCCCTCAAACCCTGATTATTTGTACCTCGGGCGCATAACCAGCTATTAAAATTCAATTCGGGCATAGACTAACATAAACTTTGTTGGAAATCTCGATCGAACTTGTGAGGAGTTATTTATGTTTCGCCACAATCAACCCTTGAACAAAATCAGCTTGCTAGCAGCCACCTGCGGCGGTTTACTCGTCAGTCTAGCCACACTTTCCCAAGCAGGCGGCCCCCCGCCCCAACAAGGAAAACCCGTTTCCCAACCGAGTCCCGCAGCCACTCCGGGAACAGGAAAGCCCGTTTCCGAACCGAGTCCCGCTGTAAGTCCCAGCCCCAACGGGATGCCCTCAAAACCTGCAACAACAGACGCGCCACCCCGCTTCCCGATGCCCGCTGCGCGAGTGACGCCGACATCCGGTATGGTAGTAATTAAACTGGTGAATACCACCAATGCAGTCATCAATTATCAAGTAGTGGGCCTTACCCCACCGCGCACTTTGGGCGAACAATCGGAAATTGTACTCACAAACATCAAAGTGCCAATCACCCTCACCTACCAACGTCCAGACGGCGGATTGATGCTGGTTCGCCCGCAAGCCACAGCGACGACAGGAATGTTGCAAGTAAATTTCGGCGCGACAACCGACTTGGGCATCGATACAAAATCGATGGAAATTCAAGAAGACGGGCGAGTATTCTTGAATTAAATCAAAAAAAGGTTCGTAGTGAGGACTTCAGTCCTTCTTCATCCCAAAAAAAACTCACAGTCCTCATGACAAACCAGGTTCGTAGTGAGGACTTCAGTCCTTCTTTATCCAAAAGAAAAGAACTCAATTCCTCATGAAAAACTAGGTTCGTAGTGAGGACTTTAGTCCGCATTCATCCATCAGGAAAAAACTCAAATTCCTCATAAAAAACCAGGTTCGTAGTGAGGAATTTAGTCCTTCAGGTTCGTAGTGAGGACTTTAGTCCTTCTTCATCCATCAAGAAAGGACTGAAGTCCTCACTACAAACACGGACTAATCCGAAGAATCATCCTGATTGAAAGGCAAATCCTGATTAACTAAATCAATTTCCTCCTGTTCCCTCTCATTGATTTGACCGATATAAGACTTGAGAATTTGCGCCAAACGGTTGTTATAAAATCGGTGCAAACTATAATTTGGCGTAGCTGGAAAACCGCGCCGTTTTTTGTGCCGCCCGCCGGCACCCGGATCGAAGGTTTTGATGCCGCGATCGATCGCCCATTCGATCGGTGTATAGTAACAAGCATCGAAGTGCAAGCAGTCAATTTCCTGCAAACTACCCCAATAACGCCCGTAAAGTCGATCGCCCTTATACAAACAAAAAGACATTCCCATCGGCTGTCTCTCATCTTCCTTATCGTAGGCGGCGACAAACAAAACGCGATCGCGATAATTGTGGTGCAACTGTTCAAAAAACCGCTTAGTCAGATACTTGCTACCCCACCAACCAAACTTATCGCAAGTATTCTCATAAAAAGCATACATTTGCCCGAACATCGCTTGCGGAATTTCATCGCCCGTCAGCGTTTTTATTAACAAACCTGCTGTTTCCACAGCTTTGCGTTCGCGCTTGATATTGCGGCGCTGGTTGGCATTAAAAGCGCCTAAATAACCGTCAAAATTTTCATAGCCTTGATTTTGCCAAATATAGCTGTGGTGCAGCCAAGCGCTGAAACCGTGTTTTTCCATGCGCTGTCGCCATTCTGGATCGACATACAGGAAATTGCAACCGGAGATATTGTGGCGATCGCAAAAATGGTCGATCGCGCTTACCATTACTCCCGTTAACTCATCCTCATCTTCCCCATCCGCAATCAAAAACCGATAGCCTTCAGCGGGAGTAAACGGTGTCATTCCCATCAATTTCGGATAGTATTCAATACCCAAACGCTGAGCTAAATCGGCCCACTGATTGTCAAATACAAATTCGCCATAACTGTGACTTTTGACATAAAGCGGCGCGCAAGCAATCAACTGTTTGTCTCGCCAGACTGTCAAGTGATGCGGCAACCAACCATTGTTACCTGTGGCGCTACCGGAAGTTTCGAGATTATTCAGCCAATCCCATTCCATAAAAGGCGTTTTGAGTGGCATCGCCAAGGCATCCCACGATGCTTGGGGGATATCTGCTAGTTTGCTAATCCAGGCTACAGAATATTGAGGTTTCGGCTGTTTCAGCATAGGGAGATTTGAGCGTAGAGCGATCGAACTTTGTCAAGACTTACGCAGAGATCCCCCTAAATCCCCCTTAAGAAGGGGGACTTTGAGAATACTCTTGTCCCCCCCTTAAAAAGGGCGACTTTGAGAATACTCTTGTCTTCCGCTTAAAAAGGGCGACTTTGAATACTCTTGTCCCCCCCTTCTTAAGGGGGGTTAGGGGGGATCGAGTTTTGAGACTCTCAATGCGTAAGTCCTGTTCATTTAAGTTAATACAACTCCCCTATTTATGGGTATTTTGACTCTGCGCTCGATCGCACCGATAATGCAAAAACACCTCACCTCCCACCTGTTTTACCGCCAAAAGCTCTAATTTCGGCGCTAAATGCGCTAAAAAACCCTTTCCCTCCACAGGTGTCGGTGCATCCGCGCCGCCCAAAATTAGCGGGCACACCGTCAGCCAGAGCTCGTCTATCAAGCCCGCAGCCAGCACAGACGCGACGAGTTTTCCGCCTCCCAAAATTGCCAAACGTTTGATTCCGAGGGTTTCTAGCTGTTGAAAAGCATCGTTCCAATCGATTTCGCCATCGATAGTGTTGGCGGTTAAAGTGCGATCGAACAGAGATGTTGCACCACTGTCAAAAACTTGTAGGGGCGGGTTCACCAACAGCTTTAAAGCGTGCAGACAGGCTAAATAAACCCGCCCCCACCCACAAAAAAGCCCCCTGTCTTTTCCAGTTAGCAGCCAGCGGGGAACCGGTTGCTGGAAAAATCGCAAGTTTGGGTCAAATTGGCGCGATCGCGAACACACAATTTGCACGGGTTGTGGGGGCTTTCCTTGCAGTTTCCTTTGTTCTAGCAAATCGGGAGAAATTACTCTCAGAGTGGTTCCATAGGCGCGTAAAGTGCCGTTTCCGAAGAGAACTGCGTCACTGGCTGCGACTTGTTGTTCTAGGTGGGATTTGTCGTTAGCTGAACCGAATCGGGCGGCGGTGAGGGCGGAATCTGTAATTTTGCCATCGGCACTCATGGCGAGTATTACTGTTGTGTGAATCATTCGATTTGGGATTTAGGGTTCGGGATTTTAGAATACAAAAAACCCAGCGGTTGAAATCGCCGAGTGTTTCTACCTCATTTACCTAATTCCCGAATAAACGATCGATCGCAACTGAAACATTTGGAAAAGCGAGGGGATTAATATTACCGTGAGTCAGAGTTTCTCTGAATTGATAGCCAGCATCGGTAGGATCTCGAAACACGATTAATTCCATAGTTCGCAAATTGACAACCCAATACTCGGCAATCCCGGCGGCGGCGTAAATTTTGTTCTTGATTCCCAAGTCTTTAGTCAGAGTAGAATTTGAGTATTCTATCAGCCAAAAGATATTTTCTGGATAGGGATGATGTTCTCGATAATTTTGTCCCAAACGTTGAATTACAGCGATATCTGGTTCGGGTTCGGAGTTGTTAAGTGGCAAGGTAATGGGCTTACCTTGTCGCACTTTAGCCCGATCGCCTAGCAAGTACATTAGGTACTCTCCAGCCTCATCGCTACAGTAAGCATGAGATTCTCCTTCGGGAGCCATTTCGATTATTTCTCCACCGATTAGTTCAACTTTTCGTCCTTCCAGAATGCCGGCTGCAATGATGCGGTGGTAGTCTGCAACCGTCCATTTTACAGTTGTGACGCTCACGGCGATTACTCCTGTGTTTTTATTGTTATTTTACAGTCGATCGCACATTTCTCCCAAATTCCATACTTTTTATTCCCATGAGGAAAGCGGATTGAAGATTCGATCGCTCTTTTTTAAGGCAAGTAACCCAAGGTAAATAATACGATATTTTCTAATTGTATCAGTATCTCTGGATTGACTTCACCAATTTTATTTCGCAATCTTGTTTTATCCAAAACTCGCAGTTGATGGCACAATGCAACAGAATCTTGAGTCAATCCTCCCTCACCGCCGGGAATCAAAACACAGGAAGGAAGAGATGCGCGGCGCAGATTTGTGGTGAGAGGAATACTGATGACAGTAGTGGTGTATCTCGAAAGAGTATCGTTTTGAAAAATAATTGTGGGACGCACGCCTGCTTGTTCGGAACCTTGTGTGGGATCTAGGTTGGCAATCCAGATTTCACCTCGCCTGATTGGCATGATAAATCCTCATGTTTGAGGAGTTCTGAATATTCGCTGATTCCAAGTTCTGCAAGTTGTCGGTCTTCTTCGGCAAATTCGCTGTAGAGTGCAGCTAAGTTAGTTTCATCGATCGCAGGAATAGTCACTAATCTGGCACGGAATTTCAGGAAGGCAATAAATTCAAATACTTGTTGGAGTTGTTCTCGATCGAACTTTTCTAATTCTTGTTGGATTAACTCTCTCATGACAGTTGTTTTTGTTGTCAAGTTTTCTGTATTATAGCCGATCGCCCCCATCAACCAAAAACCCGATCGCCCCTCCACAAAAAACCCGATCGCCCATCCACCCAAAAATGCGATCGCCCATCCACCCAAAAATGCGATCGCCCATCCACAAAAAAACTCGATCGCCCCATCCACAAAAAACCCGATCGCGGGGCCCCAGAAACCGGGTTTTTTCCGAAATACTTCCCTACAACCGACAGATGTGGACAAAAACCCGGTTTCTTGGCTGGGTGGCGAGGCCCCACTCACATTTCTGTCAAATTCGATCGCGCTGAAACCGATCGAAAATTTGTCTGTTTTGTGGCACAGTCCGCCGGGGGTTCAAACCCCCGTCTCATAGCGAAAGTCGGTTGAAACCGACTAAAGATTCGCCTGAAACCTATACACATCAACTAACTCTTCAGTCCTCTTTCAGAGGACTTTCGCTATGAGACAGGGGTTTAAACCCCTGGCGGACTCCGCGACGAACCAACTAGCCCTTGGCGCGGACTAACTAACGGACTAACAAATCAAACCCGATCGCCCATCCACAAAAAACCCGCTCGCGGGGCCCCAGAAACCGGGTTTTTTCCGAAATACTTCCCTACAACCCACAGATGTGGACAAAAACCTCGCTGTCAACTGTCAACTGTCAACTGTCAACTGTCTACCTCCCTCCAATCGCAGGAAATGCACCCGGCCCGATCGATCGCCCGCTACAACTGTCACTCCATCAGGGGCGATCGCACAGCAATGAAACTTATACTCTCCGCTGAAACTAGCAACCTCCTTGGCAGTAGGCAGATCCCAGACTTTCAGGGTGTTATCTTCAGAACAGGAAATTGCTTGGAGGCCGTCGGGTGCGATCGCCACTGCCCGTACCGGGTCAGTATGACCGGTCAGAGTTCTCAGTTCTTTGCCACTTTCTATGTCCCAGATTGTAAGGGTGTTACCGAATGAAGCGGAAATTGCTGTTTTGCCGTCAGGTGAGATCGCGACTGCATATACCCAGTCAGCATGAGCGGTGAGGGTTCTCAGTTCCCTTCCACTGCTTGTGTCCCAGATTTTCAGGGTTTTATCATATGAAGCCGAAATCGCTAGTTTGCCGTCGGGTGCGATCGCCACTGCTGTTACCCCCTTACTATGACCGGTGAGAGTCAAACGTTCTCTACCGCTGTCTGTGTCCCAGATTTTCAGGGTGTTATCGTGTGAAGCTGAAATCGTCAGTTTGCCGTTGGGTGCGATCGCTACAGCCGATACTATGTCAGTATGACCGATGAGAGTCAAAAGTTCTGTGCCGCTGTCAAAATCCCAGATTTTCAAAGTTTTATCGCCTGAAGCCGAAATCACTCTTTGGCCGTCGGGTGCGATTATGACTGCATATACGGTGTGAGCATGACCGGTAAGAGTTTTCTGTTTTGTACCGCTTTCGATTTCCCAGATTTTTAGAGTTTGATCCAGCGAACCGAAAATTGCTCGTTTGCCGTCGGGTGCGATCGCAACTGCTGTTATCCAGTCTGTATCGTAGGTGAGGATTCTCACTTCTGTATCGCTTTCAAAATCCCAGATTTTCAAGGTTTTATCGCCTGAAGCCGAAATCACTCTTTGGCCGTCGGGCGCGATTGCAATTGCTGATACCCCATTTGTATGACCAGTGAAAGTTCTCAGTGGGATGCCACTGTCTAGAGCCCACATTATTAGGGTTTTATGACTACTGGAAATTACTCGCTTGCCGTCGGGTGCGATCGCCACTGAGGCAGTATGACTGATGAGAGTCAAAAGTTCTTTGCCACTAAGCAGATCCCAGATTTTCAGGGTGTTATCGTCTGAAGCTGAAATTGCTCGCTTGCCGTCTGGTGCGATCGCCACTGCCCGCACGGTGTCAGTATGACCGATGAGAGTCAAGAGTTCTGTGCCACTAAGCAGATCCCAGATTTTCAGGGTGTTATCGTCTGAAGCTGAAATTGCTCGCTTGCCGTCTGGTGTGATCGCCACTGCCCAGACCTGGCCAGTATGACCGATGAGAGTCAAAAGTTCCCTGCCGCTGTCTATCTCCCAGATTTTCAGAGTTTTATCAACAGAAGCGGAAATCACTCGCTTGCCCTTGGGTGCGATCGCCACTGCTGTTACCGAGTTAGTATGACCGGTGAGGGTTAATAGTTCCGTGCCTGTCTCAGTGTTCCAGATTTTCAGGGTTTTATCCCATGAAGCTGAAATCGCCGTCTTGCCGTCGGGTGCGATCGCCACTGATCCTACTGCATCACTATGACCCGTGAGAGTTCTCAGTTCGGTTCCGCTGTCTGTGTCCCAAATTTTCAGGGTTTTATCCATTGAAGCTGAAATCGCTCGCTTACTGTCGGGTGCGATCGCCACTGCTCGTACCGCCCCAGTATGACCGATGAGAGTTCGCAGACATCCTTCTCCTGATCGCTCTAAATTACCCTTCAAAGGCCGCAACCAAAGACTATCTTTCCACTGCTTTGCCTGTTCAAGCAACCCCTGAATCTCTGGCACTTCAAAATCCAACAACCTCCCCAACAAATGCCCAGCCAATTGCGTTTTATCCCTATCCAAAACGTGCGCCGACTTCCGAATCGCCCCTTGAATCAACCGCAAAGTTTCCCCTTGCCCCTCCGACAACAAAACATCAGAAACCCTCGCCAAATCGTAATCCTCAATTAACCCTTGCACCCCGATCGCATCCAACTTCGCCTCAATAAAATCAAAATCCGTCAACAACTGATGCAACCGTTCCCCTTGAACACTCTCCGCCAAATGCCCCGGCAAAGTTTCCAAAGCATAAAGCCGCTTTTTCGGCGACAGTTTCCCCAACCGTTCTTTAAACTTACTCATCGCCGTACAAATCCTCCCACAAATTATCAGAAATCGCCGTTTCAATATCCCGCAGCGACACCCCAGCTTTCTGCACCACATCAATACGATGCAGAAATCTTTGGAAACTCGCGTGATAGATACTGTAATCGGGAGGACTATCACCGCTACGCCGCAGAAACTGTTCCCAATCATCCAGAACTTCCTGCACATCCAAAGCATCTTCCTCAGCAAAATCCGCCAAAATATCGCAGCAAACCGGCTTGCGAGTTTTCGTCAACAAATAAATCACCTTCAACTTCCGGCGGCGCAATTCTTTATCTTTAACCGCCATTTCCATCCGCGCCCAATGCTTCTCATAATATCCTTCCAACTCCCTCGGCAAATCTTGCAAATTCACATCGCTGTACTTGCCGCTATCGATATCATTCAGCACGTAGCGCAGGTACATAAAATTATTCTGGCTTTTTTCTGCCACCGCCGCCACAAACTGTTCGCGCTGCAAATTTTGACGATTAATCCAACTCTGAATTGACGCGCTGTTCCCCGTGCGTTTGTCAATATAAACCTTGACATCCGCCAAACTTTCTGCACTGTACTGCATCAAATCAAAAACGTGATGATTTGGCAAAGGCAGAGTTTTCGGCTGCTTGGAAACAATAAAATAAACGTTATCCGGCAAAGCATCTGGCAAATACAAAACATTGCTACCGCGCCCCTGCAAACCCAGATCCACTTCATCCAGGGCATCGACGACAATAATCAACTTTTTGCCGCCCAATTTAGCGCTGACTTCCCCCAACAATCGACTCAGAAAATTGCCATCTCTGGTCGCATTTTCCGGCAGTTGCGGGTAATTTAGTTGATAACGTCGAATTAACTGAGTGCAGGCATTTTCCAGAAATTGTTCGGCGCGGACAATGCCTTGAGATTGCGAGTTAAAATGGGCAACGCAGCGCCGCTTCAGCAGCAGCACTAACTTCGCCATAATTGAACTTTTGCCGACACCCGGATCTGCTTCTAAAACAAAATAGCCTTTGCGATTGTTCTGCAAAAATTCCGCAATTGCTGCAAACACAAATTGGCGGCCGGTAAAGTCTTGAGTCCGATCGGCAATAATCGTTTCGCACTCGTAGGGAAGCGGCAATCTCGGCGTACCAGTATCAACAAATCGTTCCAGCAAATTCTGAATCTGCGCCAAATCGTCCCGGATGCCAATTTCCATCGCCTCCAACTTCACCATCACTTGACAAATCTGCTGCTGCGTCGCCACGGCCTCCAATTTGTGCAGGATTTCCCCATTTTGCAGCCCCAAATCTCTCAATTCTGCCAAAGCAATTTGGTGCAGATTCAACAGCATCGCGGCAAACTTTTCGCCTCCCTTCGCCGCATCCAGTTTCAGCACTTCGCGGTAGGCTTTCGGGAAAGTTGTATACAGCTTGTCCGCCACAAATTCCACGATTTCCGCATCGAAGGATTTGCCCTCGCGGGTGGCGAATTCCCGCAGGAAAGTTGCCCAATCTGCTGGTGTCAATCCGGTAACGCGATCGAACTCCTCGACATCCGCAGAAAAAATCTGGGTTAACTGCTCTTCCGAAATCTGTAAACCCCTTGACAAATCGGCTGTACTCGTGTTAATATCCAGCCAATATTGGGGAGTTTTCTCAGCTAATTGATCTAAATGCTGTTCTGGATAAGGCAACCTTTTGGTTTCAGCGATCGCAATTAATCGATCGGACTTCGCAACCTCTCTCAAAATATAGCCGATCGCCTCACCCGCCGCCTTAACCAAATCATGGTTATCGAGAATATTCGGATTTTTCCCCAGTTTTTCCGTCATCCGATTTCCCAAGTCATTCGCCGCGATATTCCCCGCGACACCACCGGCGATCGCTGCTAAGATCGAAATGCCTCCAAGTGCGATCGGGCCACCAATCATCCCTGCTGCTGCTTGTGTTCCCGGATTGGCGATCGCATTTGAAATAACTTGCCCAACAGCCATCACCGCACTGCATCCAATTACGCGAATTTTAGTATTAGCTAAATCAACTAACGACATAATTTAAATACTTCCCATACTTTGCCATAGTTTAGCGCGGTGAGATAATTAAATACAAGGTTAATTTACCGGATTAACCAGAGACTTTAAATACTCTTGTCCCCCCCTTCTTAAGGGGGGCTAGGGGGGATCTCCGGGTTTTCAACTGAAGACTGAAAACCTGTGTATCTCTCGTTTGTATCGAAGTCTATATCCCCCTAAATCCCCCTTAAAAAGGGGGACTTTGAGAATGCTTCCATTCCCCCTTGTAGGGGCAGTGCCCCCGTGAGAGCCCTCTTGGTTGGGGGGATCTCCGGGTTCTCACCCCGCCAGCAGCCCCCACTCTCCGATTTGTAAACTTTTTTATCAACCCGATCGCACAGCTTGTATTTAACGGATAATGTTCGTTTATTTATTTTTACCCTCCAGCGATCGCCCTCAAAACAAGTTTACTTTTCTTTACAAACCAACAACCAAAACACGTCGCCGAACACAATAATTTCGTTACAGACTTTAAATGCGTCGCGCGATCGACTAAAGTAAAAAAAATGGCTTTATCCGTTTATTCATCGCAAAGGAAACAAAGCTCATGGTTCAACGCGGTTCAACAGTCCGGATTCTCCGCAAAGAATCTTACTGGTATCAAGAAGTGGGCACCGTTGCTACGGTAGACCAAAGCGGCATTAAATACCCAGTTATCGTTCGCTTTAACACCGTAAATTATGCAGGCGTCAACACCAACAACTTCGCCCAAAGCGAATTAGTCGAAGTCGCTGGCCCCAAAGCAAAAGCATCGACCACAGCCTCCGGTGGCAAGCAAACGACGATCAACGAGAAAACTCGGAAAACCGGCAGCGGAGCAGCCCCCAACCAGCCCAAAACTTCGACCGGCAGCAAGCCCGGTGCGGAAGTTCCCGGCAGCGTCGAAGGTGCACCAAATCAAGGAACAGAACAACGCTAATTGTGCCAGAACTGCCAGAAGTTGAGACTATTTGCCGGGGTTTGAACCAACTTACCCTCGATCGCGAAATATTGGGCGGAGACGTGCTGTTAAATAGCTCGATCGCCCGCTCAATCTCTGCGACCGATTTTTTGACAAAACTCAAAGGAAAGTCGATCGCATCTTGGTACAGGCGCGGCAAATACCTCCTGGCAGAACTATCGCAATGTAGGGGCGGTGCCCCCGTGCCCGCCCTCCCCGTGCCCGCCCTCCCCGCGCCCGCCCTCTTCCTTCCCTCAAACGCTGGCTGGTTGGGCGTTCACCTGCGGATGACCGGACAATTGTTGTGGGTAAACCAATCCGAAGCTTTGCCCAAACACACGCGAGTTAGGTTGTTTCTTGAAGGAAACCAAGAATTGCGGTTTGTAGACCAACGCACCTTCGGTCAAATGTGGTACGTCCCCTCACAAACCGAGGTTTCCAGTACAGTCACCGGCCTGAAACTCCTAGGCCCGGAACCGTTTTCCGACGAATTTACCACAGAATATTTAGCCCAAAAGCTGCACCGACGGGCGCGACCAATTAAAACAGCTTTGCTAGACCAGTCACTGGTAGCGGGTTTGGGAAATATTTACGCAGACGAAACTTTGTTTTTGTCGGGAGTGATGCCGACAACTCTGTGCGCTGATTTGACAAGAGAGCAAATCGATCGCATTCATACAGCTATTATTCAAGTTTTACAGCAGGCGATCGCCTCCGGCGGCACCACATTCAGCAATTTTCTCAACGTCCAAGGCGTCAACGGCAACTACGGCGGCGTCGCTTGGGTGTACAACCGCAAAGGCCAACCCTGCCGCACTTGCTCCACGGCGATCGAAAAGATAAAATTAGCAGGGCGATCGACTCATTACTGCCCCGCCTGTCAGAAATAACCAATTCCGCAACGGATTTTGTACCAGATTTCACGGATCTACCAAATCTCAGCTTCCGACTCTTCAGTCTGCGGAGGCAGACATCGTTCGTGTAGTCGCGGTTTCAACCGCCGACTCAATCAACCACCAATTCTTTTAACTGGTATTAAAGCCAAATCAGCATTAAAATTTATATACTTTTATAAACTCAATAGAGCAAATTATGGCAATCAAAAAAGGTAGCATAGTCCGCGCAATTCGCGAGAAACTCGAAAACAGTCTAGAAGCCCAAGCCAGCGACCAGCGCTTTTCCTCCTATATATTTGAAACCAAAGGCGAAGTAATGGACGTTCGCGGCGACTACGCCTTCGTTAAATTCGGCAAAGTCCCCACCCCGAATATTTGGCTGCGCCTAGACCAACTCGAAGATTTTAAGTAAACTCCAGTCGCGGAGGTAACTCTTTGGTACGTTGTTGCGCTTCAGCGCTCTTTCATATATAAAAGAGTGCTGGGCGTTGTTGCTGTAAAGGAATAAACAACTCGATGTGAAAAAATCAAACAAGCAGTCAGTCAATATAGCTGAATTTTCATGTTATCCAGTTTCATACACCGATCGAGCAATGCTGCCAAAGAGCGCTAAAGCGCAACAACATACCTAATCTAAAGAGCGCTCAAGCGCAACAACATACCCACTCAAAAGAGCGCTAAAGCGCAACAACATACCTGAGCAAAGGTAACGTAGAGTACATACAGTGCACTCGATCGCAATTAAGCTCATTCTTAAAGTCTCAAAGTTAGCATCTAAAATCGCATGAATTCCCCATCAACCCGCGTCTCAATTATTGGTGCAGGCAAAGTTGGTAGCACCTTAGCCCAACGAATTGCCGAGAAAAATCTAGCAGATGTAGTATTGCTAGATATCGTCGAAGGTTGGCCGCAAGGCGTTGCTTTGGACTTGATGCAAGCCAGGGGAGTCGAACGGCACGATCGCCAAATTGTCGGTACAAATGATTATATAGATACAGCCAACTCAAATATCATCGTCATTGCCGCCGGAATTCCGCGCAAACCCGGTATCAATCGCGAAGATTTAATTAAAATCAATGCTCAAATTGTCACAGAAGCTGCCAAACAGGCGATCGCCCATTCCCCGCAAGCAATCTTAATTGTAGTCACAAATCCCCTAGATATTATGACATATCTAGCCTGGGAAGCTTCCGGTTTGCCAAAACACCGAGTTATGGGGATGGGCGGCATTCTCGACTCCGCCCGCTTTCAAACTTTTATTGCCATGGAATTGGGCGTTTCCATTGCCCAAGTGTGCGCCACAGTCATCGGTTCCCACGGCGATTTGATGGTTCCCTTGCCGCGCTATTCTACAGTCAACGGCATTCCCATCGCTCAACTGATGGATGCAGGGGCGATCGATCGCATCGTACAGCGCACTCGCCACGGTGGCGCCGAAATAGTAGGATTGATGAAGAATTCTAGCGCCTATTTTGCACCCGCATCTTCCGCCTGTTTGATGGTAGAATCAATTTTACTCAATCAGTCGCGACTCTTGCCTTGCTCAGTTTATTTGGACGGTCAATACGGCGTGCAAGATATATTTTTAGGCGCTCCCTGCCGCTTGGGATATCAGGGCATCGAACAGATACTGGAACTCGAACTCAGCGATGCAGAAAGAGCCGCTTTTCATGATTCTGGTAAACTTGTTTTGCAAAGTATTCAGGAAGCCAAAACCATACTGAAGAATGCTGGTTAAGCAAATCAGCAGAAAGTATCCACCTTGTGCACCCGAAAAAAATGTACAGCCTCAATATTTCGGGTGAGACAATTTCATCAATAGGACTTACCAGAAAGAATTGGTTGAAAGCCTCAATCCCGATCGGGAGAAATTAAAATCAGACTATTCATTACTCCAATCCTCTTGCTTCTAGGTAGAGGTCGCTCTCCCATGGTCAACTGTCAACTGTCAACTCTCAACTCTCAACTGTCAACTGTTGAAGCAGTCTCGACTCAAGAAGCCCGGTTGATTGTTCTAACCGCTCTTGCTTTCATCACTTAATTATGTTAAGAAACTGGGTTTCTGTCTCAGCACCGATTTAACCTAAAATCCCTTGACTTTAACCGAAAATGTGATATATATATAGTTAAGTAACATATTTTCATCAAAACAGTTAAAAATCACAACAAAAGCGATCGAAAATAAAAAAGTCTTAGATAGTCGGCTTTGTTTGTTTAATTTAAGCAGAGCCTAAAAAGAAAGCCAACTGCTTGACAAAAAAGTCAGCTTGAATGAGGTGGATTTCAATAAGTTTAATAAATAGAAGCGATATCATAAAATAATTTGAAGGCCCGGAAAATAATCGAAATGATTCCATAGCTCAAAAATCTGGATTAAATCGAATTTAAAACAGATAAGTTGAGAATTCGAGAAAACTAGAAAAAACTCAAGAAAAGCCGATCGCCTAAATTAAAATAAATCTTAATAGAGGTACTCCCAACAGGATATTCGATCGCCAAACTCAGGACAACATCGATCGAGTTTGCGATAATCAGAAAAAGGTGATAATTGCAACCACAGGCGATCGGAAAAAAATGTCAACATTAGTTCAGGACTCTGGGCGCGCTTGCGCCGTGAAACCGGGTTTCTGCTTTTCACTTTCGGAGATTCCCTGATTTAATTACCTTAAGATACCGGGTTGATGAGTAAAATTCTCAATTATTGACAATTTATGCACTAGCACATCACCTATCGCCCGTTTTTACAGTAAATATACCGAGTTAAGCTCCTGGTTCGACCTCCCAATCTAGAAAAAATACGGAAATGCAGCGCGAGTAGCTGCTAAGTGCTAGGAGAAGGAGGAGAATTTGCCCTCTGCCTTCCTTTTAGATTTACAGCAACCGCGCCCGATGCTTAGGACGTTCTCGCATGGCACAAACCCTTGCGTTCGATTGTTTCTTCCTTCTGTTAACTGTTAACTGTTAACTGTTAACTGTCAACTGTCAACTGTCAACTGTCAACTGTCAACTGTCAACTGTCAACTGTCAACTGTCAACTGTCAACTGTTAACTGTCAACTGTCAACTGTCAACTGTCATGGGATGCTATGTACCTCGATACTAAACCGCAAAATAACTAAACAAATAACAATATGTTTCATGAATATTTGTATCAAGAAGTAACCGACTTGCGCCAAAAGCTAGCTCACCTAGAAAGAGAAATGCAGTCTCAAACCTGGTTCAAAAAGCTGCAAGCGCTGATGGGAGTGATTGGCAAAATTCGTCAATCCTTAGACTTAGAAACAATATTTAAAATTACAGCCACCGAAGTTCGGCAACTCCTAAATGCCGATCGAGTCGCCGTCTACCGCTTCATTCCCGAATCTGAGTGGAACGACGGCGAAGTAGTATCAGAAGACGTACTTCCCCAATTCAGCCCATCCCTGGGTGCAAAAGTTCACGATCACTGCTTCGGCGAACAATTTGCAGCCAACTATGCCAAAGGATACGTTCAAGCAGTCAGCGACATCTACAAAGCCCGGTTGAGCCCCTGTCACCTCAGAATCCTCAAGCGATTTCAAATTCGAGCTAACTTAGTCGTACCCCTGCTACAAGGGCAACATTTGTGGGGATTGCTGTGCATTCACTCCTGCGGTCAACCCCGCGATTGGCAAGAAGACGAAATCGAATTTGCCAAACAAGTAGGAGAACATTTAGCAGTTGCAATTTATCAGGCCGAATTGCACTCGCAAACCCAAAGACAATTAGCAGAAATCGAATCGACGCAGCAGAAACTCCGCGACAGCGAGCAAAAATATCACCAAATTCTCGATTCGATCGCCGATATGGTATTGGTCAAAGGCCCAGAATCGAAAATCGTCTGGGCAAATCAAGCATTCCGCAACTATTACGGCATGAGTCAAGAGGAACTCCAAGGCACGATAGACGCACCTTTCTCCAATCCAGACAATACTCTCCAGTACATCAAAGATGACGCTTTCGTATTTGAAACCGGACAGACTCTGCAAATTGCCGAAGAACCGGTGACGCGCTACGACTCAGAAGTGCGACTGTTTAGCACAGTCAAAACACCCATCCGCAACGAAGACGGCCAAATCACAATGACTGTCGGCGTCTCCCGCGACATGACGGAACGCAAAGCAGCAGAAGAAGCCGTCAAAGCCAGCGAAGCCCAATACCGTCGTTTGGTAGAAACCTCCCAAGACATGATTTGGTCGGTGAATGCGGAGGGGCGATACACCTTCGTCAACCCAGCAGTTAGATATATCTACGGTTACGAACCAGCAGAAATGCTCGATCGACCCTTCTCGGACTTTATGACACCAGAACAAAGCCAGAAAGATTTAGCAGTTTTCGCCCGCCTGCTTGCAGGAGAATCAGTTTTTCAGTACGAAACCACCCAAATCGCCAAAGACGGCAGCATCAAACATTTGATGTTCAACGCGATCGCCCTGTACGATGAAACCGGAAACGTCGTGGGCACCACCGGTACAGCCACCGACATTACCGATCGCAAACGGGCAGAAGCAGCATTGCAGCGTGCCAATGCAGAACTAGAAATGAGAGTAGAAGCCCGTACCGCCGAACTGCAACAGACTTTTGCCGCCCTCAGTGTCAGCGAAGGCAAGTTCCGGACGATCGCGGCCACCATCCCCGGAGCTCTGTTTCAATTTTGCAGCCGCGATGGAGTCTGGAGAGTTGACTATATGAGCGATCGCATCGCAGATATAGCCGGCATCACCGCAGCAGAAATGATGGGAAACATCGCCTCTTTCATTTCCTGCGTCCACCCCGAAGACCTCGAAAGCTTGATCGCTTCCATCAACGAAGCCGTTGAAAATACCTACCTGTGGCACTACGAAGGGCGGTTAGTCAAGCCCGATGGCGAGATTCGCTGGTGGCAAGGCGACTCAATTCCCACCCGCAGCGAAACCGGCGAAATCGTATTTTCCGGTGTATTGCTCGACATCAACGATCGCAAAGTTGCCGAAACCGCCATCCGAGAAAGCCAGCGACAGCTACAAGAAGCCCAAAGACTAGCCCACGTCGGCAATTGGGAACTCGATGCGACAACGGGAACCGTCACTTGGTCAGAGGAACTCTTCCGCATCCACGGACTCGAACCAGCGGCCACAGCACCCAGCCGAGAAGAGCAAATCGCTCTGATCCATCCAGAAGATTTAGAATTTTGGCATACAGAAGTACAGCGGGGAGTTGACTTCGGCATCCCCTTTGATTTTGACTTCCGCATTTGCCGTCCCGACGGCACCCTGCGTCACCTCAACGCCCTGGGCCGCTCCGAAACCGATGCCAGTGGCAAGGTACTAAAATTGTTCGGCACGGCGATCGACATTACCGATCGCTTCCTTGCAGAAGAAGCCCTGAGACAAGCAGCAGCCGAGTTGGAAGACAGAGTGAGCGATCGCACTGCCGAACTTTCCCAAGCAGTCACTCAGTTAGAACAAGAAATTGGCGATCGAAAACTTGCAGAAGCAGCGCTGCAAGTTTCCGAACAAAACCTGCGAACCATCTTTAACAATGTCTACGATGCTATCTTCATTCACGATGTAGAAGGAAACATTCTTGATGTCAACAATCGAATGTTAGAAATGTACGGAGTGAGCCAGGAACAAGCAACCAAATTATCACTTATCAACGACTATTCAAGCGGCGACAATCCCAGAGAACAAACGGCAGAACTTTGGGCTAGAGTATTAGCCGGCGAAACAGGTCGCATGGAATGGAAAGCGAGGCGTCCCAACGACGGTTCAACTTTTGATGCAGAAATTGCCATGTCCAAAATCAATCTTAACGGCAATGTTAACATCATTGCCAACGTCCGAGATATTAGCGATCGAAAACAGGCAGAATTAGAACTGCAACGCGCTCAACAATTTATGGAATCAGTCCTCAAAACCATACCCGTAGGAGTAGTTGCCAAGGAGGCCAAAGAGTTGCGATTTGTACTGTGGAACCCCGCCGCCGAAACTTTGCTCGGTTTCAGTGCAGCAGAAGTTATGGGCAAAAATGATTACGACTTTTTCCCCACAGAACAAGCCGATCTTTTCACCGCCAAAGACCGGGAAGTGCTCGACAGCAGGCAGATGGTAGAAATCGCCGAAGAAGATATTCAAACAGGCCAAGGAGAATCGCGGATATTTCATACCAAGAAAACATCCATACTCGATGCTGATGGCACACCGCAATATCTATTAGCTATTACCGAAGATATTACCGATCGCAAACGAGTAGAAATTGCCTTGAGGCGATCGTCAGCCCAACTCAAGCAGCAAGCCGAGCGAGAAAAATTGCTCAACAGTCTCACCGCTCAAATCCGCAATTCCCTGGACTTCGACAGCATTGTTACAGTCGCCGTTAAGGAAATTCGTGCTTTCCTGAAGATCGATCGGTGCAACTTTGCCTGGTATCGCGAAGACGGGGAGGAGCCTTTCTGGGAAATTATTAAAGAATCTCGCCGTACCCAACTTCCCGATTTAAGAGGTCGCTATCTGGCTTGCGACTTAGGCCCTGTGGCCGAACAACTCTTGCATATGGAAATGCTGCGGGTGGATGATGTCGAAACAGTCGCAGATCCTGCTTGGAAACAAACCATTCAAGCGATGGGCTACCAGTCTGTATTAGCCATCCCCATGCAGGCACTTTCCGGGGTAATGAGCGCAATTACCTGCTGCAACAGCAATGTTGTGCGGCCCTGGAGCGATAGCGAAGTCGAATTGTTGCAAGCGATTACAGTTCAATTGGCGATCGCCCTCAACCAAGCCGAACTTTACGCCCAAACTCGCAATAAAGCTCGCGAATTAGAGCAAACCTTGCTGCAATTAACCAGCGCTCAATCGCAGTTAATTCAAAGCGAAAAAATGTCATCTCTCGGTCAACTCGTCGCAGGAGTTGCCCACGAAATTAACAATCCAGTTAACTTTATTTACGGCAATCTCAGCCACGCTAACGAATATACTCAAGACTTGCTGCACCTGATCGAACTTTACCAAAACTACTATCCCGATCCAGTGCCGGAAATTCAACAAGAAGTCGAAGCAATTGAACTCGAATTTCTAATGGATGACTTACCGAAACTGCTTTCCTCAATGAAAGTTGGTGCAGACAGAATTCAGCTCATCGTTGCATCTCTACGCACATTCTCCCGCATGGACGAAGCAGAAATGAAAGCCGTCAACATCCACGACGGTATAGATAGCACTCTGATGATTTTGCAGCACCGGGTCAAAGCAAAACCGAATTCTCCCGAAATAGAGGTGATCAAAGAATACGGTCAATTGCCGTTAGTAGAATGTTATGCCGGACAGCTAAATCAAGTGTTTATGAATATCTTGAGCAATGCTTTAGATGCTTTGGAAGAAAGAGATGCGCGGCTTTCTGTCGAGCAAATGCGGGAAAAGCGCAGCTCGATCCGCATCTGGACTGAAATGCCAAAACCCGATCGAATATTAGTTCGGATTGCTGACAACGGCCCGGGCATGACAGAGACTGTCCGCAATCAACTTTTTAACCCATTTTTCACCACTAAACCTGTGGGGAAAGGCACTGGGATGGGCTTGTCAATTAGCTATCAAATTGTTACAGACAGACACAACGGCTCGTTGAAATGCACTTCTGCGCCGGGAGAGGGTGCCCAATTTGCGATCGAGATTCCGCTCAAAGCTAATCGCTAATCCTAGGTACGTTGTTGCGCTTAAGCGCTCTCGATCTATGAAAGAGCGCTTAAGCGCAACAACATACCTAAAAGTTAATTTCTAGGTATCTCATTCCTAACCGCTTCTAACAACCTATCTAAATCTACTCATGAACAGCTTTCACTAGAGTCAGTCCAAGTCTGCGGTGTAACTTCCTCAATGTAAAAAGTAGCGCATCACTGCTTGCTTACTGCTCGGCTTGGGCTCAACAGTAGGCTTGACCACAATTCCCCCGACGCGAGTTTGCGACTTTGAGGTAAAAATATTGAATTGTAGTTAATGATTCATTCGTGCCTGGTGTTTGTTCGGTTGTCACACCAACTAAGCCGGGAGCAACTCGCATGAATCAAGCGCAAATGAATTATACAGCTATTGTCACCAGTTTTCAAATTCTGGGTAAATGAGTAAATTTAGGTAGAAATAGACAGATTTCTTGAAACAGATGTTAACCCGACTTGATATTGCCCAGATTTATCAGCATTTCTGTCACTGCGCCGCTGTCCAAAGGTTTAGAAAACAAATATCCCTGAGCTAATTCGCAGTCGAGTGCCCGAAGCTGGGCTAACTGTTCGGCTGTCTCCACACCTTCGGCGATCGCATTTAATCCCAAATTGTGAGCCAAAGTTACGATCGCCCGCACAATCTGCAAAGGCTGACCCCCACCGTTGCCGTTTTCGAGCGCCCCCAAGCGACTCACAAAAGATCGATCGATCTTCAGCGTATCCAGCGGAAAGCGGTGCAAGTAACTCAAAGACGAATAGCCCGTACCAAAATCGTCGATCGACAATCGAATATTTCTACCTTTTAATTGGGCAAGTACAATATTAGCTTTAGCCACATTTTCTACGATCGCGCTTTCAGTGATTTCCAATTTTAAACAATTCGGAGCGCAGCCAGTTTCTGCCAATATTTCATCTATATGTTCGATTAAATTCGCCATTCCTAACTGCTTAGGAGAAATATTCACACTCATTGTTAATTTTGAAGGATCGACAATTGATAACTCGGAATTGGGAATTGGGCATTGGGCATTGGGCATTGGGCATTGGGCATCGGGCATCGGGCATCGGCCAAACAGGGCATCGGGCATCGGGCATTGCCGAACTTCCTGCTTCCTTGTATTAGTTAAATCCGTTACATCCGTTACATCCGCTACAAAATCCGCTGCCGAACTTCCTTCTTCCATCAACATTTCTTGCCAAACGCGCAATTGTCGGCAAGCTTCGCGCAGCACCCAGGCTCCCAGAGGCACGATCAAGCCTGTTTCTTCAGCTACAGGAATAAAAGTAGACGGCGGCACTAGACCCCGAATCGGGTGCTGCCAGCGCACCAAAGCCTCAAAACCTTCGATCGCACCGCTGGCGAGGGAAAAAATTGGTTGGTAGTGCACAATAAAGTGCGAACATTCATCCTTACTTTTCCCTAATTCCTCCTTACCAAAAATAGCTAACCGCAGGTCTGTTTCTAACTGCAAGAGGGAGATAGTTTGGTCGTGCATCGCCAAATTAAACACCTCGTGGCGGGCTTTACCCAAAGCTTTAGCACGGTACATAGCAATATCAGCATCGCGCAGGAATTCTTCGGGATGGCTGTATAAAGCACTCTGCTGGCCGTTCAACTCGTCACTTTCTACTATTCCTAACTCACCTCGACTGAAAACAATCCCAATGCTAGCGGTGGTAAATACTTCATGCCCTTCGAGGTTAAACGGAATCTTCAGTTCTGTTTGTATCCTGTTAGCTGCTAGGGTGGCGTCGCTGAAGCTCTGAATGCGGTCTAGCAGAATGGTAAATTCGTCTCCCCCCAACCGGGCGACTGTATCGGAAACGCGCACGCAATCCTGAAGTCGCTGCCCTAGGGCAATTAGCAGTTTATCCCCAAGAATGTGTCCTAAAGAATCATTAACTATTTTGAAGCGGTCTAAATCTAGGAACAAAACGGCAAATTTGTAATCTGGGGAATGTTTGGAACGGCGGATCGCTTGTCCTAGCCTGTCGATGAACAAAAGGCGGTTAGGTAAACCCGTCAGCGAATCGTGAAAGGCGCCGTGCAGTAGTTGCTGTTCTACTCGCTTGCGCTCGGTGACATCTCTGATAATAATTTGGGCGGCGGCTGAGCCTTGATAAATAGCGGGGATGCCGGCAACTTCAACGTCTATGATTTCTCCGTCAAGCCGCATCAATTTTTCTTCGGCAAGCTCTATCGGCTGATTTTCTTCCTCGACTTGTCTCATCCGTTCTCTGGCTTTTTCGACATAGTTTGGATGAACCATATTCAATACCGGAAAGCCGATGAGCTCTGCCGGAGATCTGGCGCCGAGGAGTTTAGCGCCGGCGGCATTGATGTAGACGATTTTTCCTTGACTGTGAACGGCGATCGCTTCGGGAGATAGTTCTACTAAACGACGATAGCGTTCTTCACTTTCTTGGAGAGATACTATCAGCTCGCAGCGCTCTTTTTCGGCTCGCTGGCGTTCGACTTCCATTCTGTGAACTGCCAGAAATTTACCGATGCTTTGAGCCATCAGTTCTATGATTTCTCTGGTCTGCGATTCAAAAATTTTATGTCGGGCTTTTTGCGAACAAAAGCTCAAAGTACCATAAATTTTATCGTTGACAAATATCGGTGTGCCAATGTATGATTCTATGTTCAAATCTTGATAAACTTGATGGTCGCCAGTTTTCAGTATTTCTTTGATGTGAGAACACGCCATGGTTTTTTTGGATTTGATTACTGCTGCACAGTAAGTATCGCTAAGATTTAATTTTAAGCCTTTGTTAAAATATTTGATGTTGCTTTTGACGGAGCGAATCAGAAAAGATTGACTTTCAACTTGAGCAATAATACCAATAGAGAGTCCAAAAATTAAACAGCCTGCTGTCAGATAATCATCAACCAGTTCTTGAAAGTTTTGATAGTGATAAGTTGTAATCCGGTGCAAATGTTTGAGGTTGGCACTGAATGTGGCTAAATCTTGAGACTTTAAAAATAATTCTTCTTCCGAGCGCTGGCGGTCTGTAACATCGGTTTGAACTGCTATAAAGTGAGTTAAGTGTCGCCGAGAGTTGTATACTGGAGCAATAGAAAGTTCGTTCCAAAAAGGTGTTCCATCTTTCCGAAAATTACGCAAGATAACTTGGCATTCTTTCCCTTCTTGAATGGCAGTTTGCAGCTCTTTTGCCGCAGGGCAATTGGTGTTTTTTCCCTGTAAAAATCGGCAATTTTGACCAATTAATTCCTCTCTGCTATAACCGGTGATCCGCTCAAAACTGGGATTGATATAAATAATTGGATTATCTGCAACTGTGGCGTCGGCGATCGCAATGCCGTTGCTGGTACTCTCGATCGCCCGTTCCATCATTTGCAAGCGCTCTTGCGATCGAATGCGATCGATCGCCGCAGCTAACAGATTGGCGATCGCTTCTACAAAATAAACGTCATCCTGGTTAAAAACCCGCTCTTGCTTGCTGTGCACCCCCAAAATGCCCCAGATCGGCGACTCAGCAGTGTTCGCTGGTTCTGCTTGTCCCCAGTTCTTTTTCGCCTGTCCCCGATTTCCGGGAACGATCGCAGTGATGCCGCTGACAGCCTGGTGGTTGTGCAGCAGTGGCGACTCGCTAAACCGGGTTTCTACCCGCAAATCTGCGACGATTATCGGTTCACCAACTAGCAATGTGTAACCTGCTTGCGATCGACTAGAAGCGGTAACAGTAGCGTTACCGACAAGTCCGGGCTGCCAGCCAATCCCCGCTCGCAACAGAAAAGCATGGCCAGAAGGCAACAGTTCCAGAAACTGGCAATACTCAACATCTAGGGTTTGGGCAATTAACACCGCAGCTTTTTCCATCAGTGCGGACAAATCTGTTTCTACCAGAGCCTGCTGCCCCAAGTAAGCGACGGCCGCTTGCTGGCGGGCCCGCAAGTGGATTGACGCGAGCAATTCCTGCTCTTTGGCGGTGGCTAGCTTGCGCTCGGTAATGTCGCAAAACACCGACAGTACCGTTTTTTCCGACAGTAATGTCAAATACCGCATGGATACAGTGGCCCAAAACAGGGTACCGTCAGCTTTTTTGAGGCGGACTTCTGTCTCGCGGACGTATCCATTGCGAGCGAGATCCTCCAGTAGTTGCTGGCGTTCTGCGGGATTGTTGTAGAGGATGGAGGCTGGCTGGCGGTCGATCGACACAAATGCTCTCAGGCCGAAAGCCTGACGGCATAAATCGTTGCTATAAAGAATTGTGCCGTCAGGTAGACTGCTAACGATCATGGGCATCGGCATCGAATTGGCGATCGTCAGCAGCAATTCTTTGGTTTCTTGCAATTCTTCGTACAAGTCTGGCTTGGCGGCACAGCCCTGACAGTCTTCACCGTTTTCAGGGATAAAACTTTCCATTTTTTAATTGATCCATTTCTGCGGACAATTTTTGTCAAATTGTGGTTAGTGACGATTTCAGGCGATTTTTAGACGTAGAGGACGATCGACAGTACCTCGTACCACATTCATCTTAACCAAAACAATGCAACTCAGCAGTCCAAAACTGCTCGGATCGAGTTTTAGGTAGACTGCCGGCGGAGCTCGCATCTGTCTGTGGTAGGAAAATGTACAGTTTCTGAACTTGCGTTAAATTTTCATGTATGGCTCAATAGGGTTCAGATAAGATCGGACTTACGGTTGAAACCCCGTCTTGTCAAACGATGTCCCAGCTCAGAGGGACACAAGAGGATAATGTAATTTTAATCCACCCTGGTTTTTCAACCCGCGGAGGCGGGTTTTGTTTGTATAGGAGCGGTTTCAACCGCCCGGTCATCTGCTAACAACTACCCAAAACTATCCGAAGAGAGAGAGAAAATGCTTGAATCTTACCGCCTTCACGCTGCCGAAAGAGCCGCATTGGGAATTCCACCGCTGCCGCTAGACGCCCAGCAAACGTCGGAACTCTGCGAATTGCTGAAAAATCCGCCACCGGGAGAAGAAGAAGCCTTAATCGAATTATTGCGCGATCGCGTACCTCCAGGCGTAGACAGCGCCGCCTACGTCAAAGCTGGTTTTTTAACCGGCATCGCCAAAGGTGAAATCCACAGCCCCCTAATTGCTCCCAAATGGGCAGTTTACCTGCTGGGGACAATGATGGGCGGTTACAACGTCCAATCTTTAATCGATTTGCTCAATCCTACTGCCGAAATCGCTATCCCCGCCACCGCAGCCCGGGCCTTGAGCAAAACGCTGTTAGTATTCGACGCCTTCCACGACATTCTCGCCCTGTCGGATACTAATCCCTACGCGAAGCAGGTAGTCGATTCCTGGGCTGATGCCGAGTGGTTTACCGGCCGCCCCGAACTAGCCCAAGCCATTACTGTTACAGTCTTCAAAGTGCCAGGAGAAACTAATACCGATGACTTGTCTCCCGCACCTCAGGCTACCACGCGGCCGGACATTCCCCTGCACGCTTTGGCGATGCTGGAAAGCAAGATGCCAGGGGCCTTAGAAACGATCGCCCAATTAAAGGAAAAAGGCCATCCCGTAGCCTACGTCGGCGATGTTGTCGGCACCGGTTCCTCGCGGAAATCGGCGATTAACTCCGTGTTGTGGCACATTGGTAACGATATTCCGTTTGTACCAAACAAGCGCAACGGCGGATATATTCTAGGAAGTGCGATCGCCCCGATTTTCTTCAATACCGCTGAAGATTCCGGCGCATTGCCGATCGAATGCGATGTCGCCAAAATGGAAACCGGCATGGTAATCACCATCCATCCCTACAAAGGCGAAATCACCAACGAAGCCGGAGAAATCATCTCCACCTTCACCCTCAAACCCGACACAATCCTCGACGAAGTTCGCGCCGGCGGTCGAATTCCCCTATTAATCGGACGCACCTTAACCGACAAAGTTCGCGAAGCTTTAGGACTAGGAATCAGCTCTATTTTCACCCGTCCAACTATCCCCGCCGATACCGGAAAAGGCTTCACCTTAGCTCAAAAAATGGTAGGGAAAGCTTGCGGTTTGTCCGGCGTTCGTCCCGGCACATCTTGCGAACCAGTGATGACCACAGTCGGTTCCCAAGATACCACAGGCCCAATGACTCGCGACGAGTTAAAAGAACTGGCTTGTTTGGGATTTAGCGCCGATTTGGTAATTCAAAGTTTTTGTCACACTGCTGCCTATCCGAAACCAGTTGATGTCAAAACTCACCACGAATTGCCCGATTTCATGGCACAGCGGGCCGGCATAGCTTTGCGTCCCGGAGACGGCATCATTCACTCTTGGCTGAACCGGATGTTATTGCCGGATACAGTAGGAACAGGCGGCGATTCTCACACTCGTTTCCCTTTGGGAATTTCTTTCCCTGCGGGTTCGGGATTAGTTGCTTTTGCTGCTGCTTTGGGCGTGATGCCTTTGGATATGCCAGAATCAGTTCTAGTCCGGTTCAAAGGTGAATTGCAACCGGGAGTAACGTTGCGGGATGTTGTGAATGCAATTCCCTACGTAGCAATTCAAAAAGGTTTGCTGACAGTCTCGAAACAGAATAAGAAAAACGTCTTTTCTGGGCGGATTATGGAGATTGAAGGTTTGCCCGATTTGAAGGTCGAGCAGGCTTTTGAATTGACCGATGCCTCGGCCGAGCGTTCTTGCGCCGGATGCACGATTAAATTGAGTTCTGAGACGGTCTCTGAGTACATTCGTTCTAACGTCGCGCTGCTGAAAAACATGGTGGCGCGGGGCTATCAAGATGCGCGGACGATGATGCGCCGGGTGGCGAAGATGGAGGAATGGCTGGCGAATCCGGTGCTCCTAGAAGCGGATGCTGATGCCGAGTACGTGGAAATTATCGAAATCGATCTCAACGAGATTACCGAACCGATTGTAGCTGCGCCGAATGACCCGGATAATGTGAAGCTGTTGAGTGAGGTTGCGGGCGATCGGGTAGACGAAGTATTTGTCGGTTCCTGCATGACAAATATCGGTCACTACCGCGCCACTGCCAAGGTATTGGAAGGTTCAGGAGAAGTGAAAACTCGCCTGTGGATTTGTCCGCCCACTCGCATGGACGAACAGCAACTGAAAGAAGAAGGTTATTACAGTATTTTTGGAGCCGCTGGAGCGCGCACGGAAATGCCGGGATGCAGTCTTTGTATGGGCAATCAAGCACGAGTAAAAGATGCCACCACGGTGTTTTCAACTTCGACTCGCAACTTTAACAACCGCATGGGTAAAGATGCACAGGTTTATCTCGGTTCTGCGGAATTGGCGGCAGTTTGTTCGCTGTTGGGTCGCATTCCCACAGTCGAAGAATACCACGAAATTGTGGCGAAGAAAATCAATCCTTTTGCTGGTGATTTGTATCGATATTTAAATTTCGATCAGATTGCTGGTTTTGAGGATGAAGGGCGAGTGATTGCTTTGGAAGATATGCCTCGGATTGAGGATATTTTGGGGATTCCTGAGGGTGTTTTGAGCAAGTAATATAGCGGATAGAGCGAAAGATAAGGTACGTAGTTGGGCTTGAGCCCTCTTGGTTTAAGGGTTATATAAGCTGTCAATCATACCTCATTTTTTCGAGAAAGGCTATATCGTCGAAGCTGACTGAGATGGTTATTTTGAACCGCAGATAAACGCAGGTGTACGCAGATGAATTAATTTTATCTGCGTACATCTGTGTTCATCCGCCGACATCTGCGGTTAAAGAAATTCCCATTGTTTACAATATAAGTAGAGACGACTTCGATCGCCAATTTCTAATTCCCATCCAAAATATCGATCGACCCGCTGATTTAAATACGACAAAGGAGAAAAGTGATTATGTCTGAACAAGCTTTAATTGGTGAAAGTCCAGCGACAGCAACCTCAGCACCAGAAACTCGCATTGGCAATGAAATGGTAGAGTTTCTCAGTGTAATTCAGCAAACTCCGAGAGAATATTGGCCGAATTTGCTTAAAATGATGAGGTTATTTCTGGAAACCGTGAGAGTTAAGCCCGGATTACCGGAACCCGCCGAGACACCTGAAAACGTAGATTTTACGAAACTGTCGAAGGATAGAAATATCACAAGAAATCAAGCTATGAGCAAAATGCTGCTAGCGGGGCGAAAGGAAGGAAATGAGGATAACGAAAAACCAGAAACCATCGATCCTGTAAAGCAGCACGAAGCTCTGAGCAAGCTGTTACAGTCTTGGGTGGATGATGGAGATGAACAGGAACAAACAGAAACTGCTGAAGTGCTTCGCAAAGCACTAGAAGAAAACCAGGTGCATATATAGTCGATGAGCAGAATAGTTTTGTTAGATTCTGGGCCTTTAGGAATTGTTACAAATCCCAAAGCCGCCTCTCCTTTATATCAAGATGGTAAACTCTGGCTGCAATCTTTGCCGCTAAAAGGTTACATTGTAATGGTTCCTGAAATTGCTGACTATGAAGTGCGACGCGAATTAATTCGTGCAGGTAAGGCGGCAGGTATTAGACGACTTGATGAACTTAAATCGCAAATTCCCTACCGTCCTTTGACTAGGGAGGTAATGCTTCTAGCGGCTCAGTTGTGGGCGGATGCACGAAAGAGAGGAAAGCCAACGGCACACCCCGATGCACTTGACGGAGATGTGATTCTGGCGGCTCAAGCAATATTGGAAGTAAATGGTATGAATGAAGTGGTGATTGCTACCACAAATGTGGGGCATTTGTCTCAGTTTGTCGATGCTCGCGAATGGCAATTAATCTCTTAAAGCTGGATTCTGGGAGAAAAACTCAGGAATGAGCCTTTAGCGAAACTTGGAGAAGCCGATCGCACGCAACGCACCTTCCCCGACTTACCCAGTGCCTGATATACTTTCCACTATAGATATTTTTACACATACCATTAGCGAGATAAACAGGATGGTGGAAACAGTGGATACAATCGAAAAAACGGACGATCGCACGCAAACCCGGTTTTGGGGTAAAGTTACAGTCATAGACGCGGGCGATCGCTACAAGATCAATCGCATCGAAGTCAAACCGGGACACCACATCCGCACCCAAATGCACTATCACCGCAGCGAGCACTGGGTTGTCGTCTCCGGTACCGCTAAAGTTATCTGCGATGAGAAAGAGACCATTCTCATGCAGAAACAGTCAACCTACGTTCCCATGAATACCGCTCACCGCGTGGAAAACCCCGGCGTTATTCCCTTGGTGATGATTGAAATCCAAAATGGCGAATATCTAGGAGATGATGACATTATCCGTTTTCCCCAAGATGCCGCTGACGAAGATTGATCTCAAATCAAGTTAAATAACTCTCAGGTTTGTAGTGAGGACTTCAGTCCTCTCTCATCTCAGACTTAACGGAAAATTAAAATTACCAGAAAGAATTAGTTTAAAGCCCCAAGCCCGGGAGAAATTAAAATCAGGCTCTTCGTTACTCCAATCCTGTTCCTTCTTTTGTCAACTGTCAACGAAGAGGGCGGGCACGGGGGCACCGCCCCTACAAACTGTCAACTGATTGAAGGAAATTAAAATTATAGGGGCAATTTCAGAAATTGCCCCTACAGGATTATATTAAGGTTATTAAACACGATAGTCTGATATAGCAATTGGCGATCGTCCTACGGCAAAGCAGCGTTTTTCAAATCTACATTTGCCATATTGGCATCCTGTAAATTAGCGCCAGTCAAATCTGAACCGTTCAAGTTAGCACCGGTCAAATTTGCACCGGTCAAATTTGCATCCCGCAAGTTAACCCCCAGCACATCGATTCCCGCCAAACTACCGCCCCGGAGGGTGATACTTCCTAGATTCGCGACAGACTGACGGGCATTTCTCAGGTTCGCCCCAGCCAAATTAGCACTTTCTAAATTAGCCCCGACCAAATTAGCACTGGTGAGGTTGGTATTTTTCAAACTCGCAATTACTAAACCAGCCAAACTCAGGTTAGCCCGAGTCAAATCAGCACCCTCCAAATTTGCCCCGTGCATTTTAGCCCCAATTAAGCTCGCACTTTGCAATTTAGCTTGTGTCAGATTTACTCCGTTTAATTTGGCTTCGTTCAAATTTGTACCCCTCAAATTTGCACCGCTCAAATTTGCACCGCTCAAATTTGCACCGCTCAAATTTGCACCAGAAAGCTGCGCTCCTGTCAAGTCACATTTGCTGCAATTTTTAGTTTCTAATAGTTGCTTGACATCTGATACGTTTTCTGCTTTGACTCCAGAAGCAAAACCGATCGCAATTAGCAGCCCTGTTGTTGTTAAAATTCCAAATTTCATATACTCACCCTCAGCGATAGCTCTCTCTACTAATAATATCCAACATTTTTAGAGAGAGTGGGGTGATCGGTCTCTTCGATAAACTGTGACAATCATCACCCTGTTATGCACAAAAGATGATAGAATTATGGACGTTTAAACTCCTAAAAATTATTGTAAACAATTATTGCTTTTTCAGGAACCAAAAGGGAAAAGATTGCGTCGGTTCGAGACGGACACCCGTGATGCTGTTCTGAGCAAAAGTATAGTCCTTATCCTGCCATAGAGGGATGAAAGGTACATCTTGACCTAGTATGTCCTGAATTTCGGCAAACAAAGCTTTGCGGGTTTGAGGGTTGGCTTCTTTTCGCTGGTTGGCGATCAGTTGATTTACCCGATCGCTATAATAAAACGAACCCTGCCCCTGACTGGCACCCTTCTCGCACCCGCGGGCCGCCGAACCCGTCGCACAATCCAAAAACGGCTGAATGTAATTGTCAGCGTCGAAAAAGTCAGCGTACCAATCCACTAACACCGCAGGATAAATCCCCTTCTCTATATTCTGAAACAAAGTCGGAGATTCAACGCTATTAATTTCCACCTGCATGATCCCGTCCATTTTGAGTTTGGCTAAAGCTTTAATCGTACTCGCCACTAAACCTCGTTTTGTAGAACCGCTAGGATGCCAAATTTGAAAAATAAACGGATTGGTGGCCGAATATCCCGCTTTTGTTAACAATTCCTTGGCTTTTGTCATGTTGGCGTCGCCGTACATCTCTTTAAATACAGGCTTGGTAACGTCGAAGGTTGTGGGAATCAGGCTGTACAGAGGCTGGGCTTGTCCTCGGAGGACGCGATCGTTAATAAGCGGCCGATCCATCGCCGCTGCGATCGCCTGTCTCACCTCTAACTTATCCAGCGGTTTAGAATTGAGATTCAGCGTCATATAACTAACTGTACTGCTCTCCCCCACGATTTCCTGCCATTTCCCTTTTTTTGCTCCCTCGTCCAAGCTGCGAACTTGATCCGCATCCAGGGATAAATAAGCTACATCGATCGCACCAGTCCTAAAAGTATTGAACAAATTTGAAGAACTCGAAAGCAGCAAAATGTCAATACCTTTATTAACCGGTTTTTCTCCCCAATACTTATCAAAGGCGTCAAACTTCAGAGAATCGCTACCGTACTTCGCCAGTTTGTAGCGTCCAGTTCCCACAAAAGTATCGGGTTTAAATTTACCGTCCCCAATCTCATAAGCTTTCGGAGAAATGGGACAAAGACCGGCAAATGTCAGCAGGGAAGGAAAAGCAGCAAAAGGCTTTTTGAGTTGAAAAGTTAATTCGTATTCGCCCGTCGCTTTCACCGATTCTACTGCATCGCCCAACAAGAAAGCCGGACGACCGCCATTTTTGATAAATCGCTGCAAGGAAAATTCCATTGCTGCGGCGTTAAAGGGTGTGTCGTCATGAAAAATCACGCCTTGACGCAAGGGAATTGTATATGTCAATCCGTCTTTGCTCACTTTTGGCATTGCTGTCGCCAAGTGGGGGATTAACTTTGTCGTTCCCGACTCGTAGGTGTAGAGAGTATCGCCCAAATTTCGCAGCAGTTGTCCTGAGATGGTTTCGTAAGCGTCGGCGGGGTCGATCGTCCGCAATTTCAAGGTTGTGCCAATTGTCACGCGATCGTTGTTGGGCGAATTGGGCGAATTGGGCGATCGACTGGCACTCTGTCCGCAGCTTGCAGTTAACAAGCAGCACAGGCAGAACAGAGCTATAACTTTAATCACTGAAGGTTTTATAGATATTCTCGACTGCCGCTTGTTGATTTCCATCGTCTTTTATTGACACTCCAAATTAGTAATTATATTATCAGGACTTACGCACTTTTAAATAAGAAACCCGGTCTATTGGTAGGTGGAATGTCGCGAAACCTCTAAAACTGCCAACAGTCAACAGTCAACAGTCAACAGTCAACAGTCAACAGTCAACAGTCAACAGTCAACAGTCAACAGTCAACAGTCAACAGTCAACAGTCAACAGTCAACAGTCAACAGTCAACAGTCAACAGTCAGCAGTCAACTGACTAAAATTCCCTGAGGAGCGATCGCCAATCCCGACAGCGTTTCAGGTAAATGCGAGCTACCCGATCGCTCGGATTTGCCCGCAAACACTCTTCAAACAATTTTCCTGCCAATCGGTACTCATGGCGATCGCAAAGTAACATCGCTTCAGTATATACCGCCAAATTTGCTAGCTTAGCCGAGAGAATTTCCGGCGGATCGGCATCGAAGACCTCATATATTGTGACATATTGTAATTTTCCTTTTACCTGTACTTTATCCACAATCCGAATATTATAATCAGCCGGATTTCGCAACCGTTCCAATGTCTGCTGAGAAATTAACAGAGGAACGCCATAATCTTTCGTCAACCCTTCAATCCGAGACGCCAAATTAACAGCATCACTAATCACCGTGCTATCCATTCTGCTTTTGCCACCAACTGTCCCCAGCATCAAAGAACCAGAATTTATCCCAATCCCAATTTTAATCGGGATGTAGCCCACACTTAAACGGTATCTGTTGTAATCGTTCAGGATATTTAGCATCGCAATACCAGCTTTCACTGCATCATCTGCACAGTCGCTAAACAAAGCCATAATCGCATCGCCGATATATTTGTCAATAAACCCGTGATTGCTAGTAATAGCAGGCTCCATGCGCGACAGGTAAGCATTTATAAAATTAAAATTTTCTTGAGGCGTCATAGTTTCGGAAAGCGTCGTGAAATCGCGGATGTCCGCAAACAGGTATCGGCTCAATAAGTAGGGGTAGCAGTTAATCTGGCTGCCAAGACAATCCCAAGGGATAAAGAGCAGATTTGGAGCGAATAATAGTGGACAGAGAGGGAATAACTCCAAGTTGAGAAATTCG
>NZ_JAHREU010000052.1:0-58633 GCF_020883145.1 Microcoleus sp. CAWBG27 | reverse complement strand
TGTCTTAAAGCAGGATTTATAGAACTATTAAATATCATGAATAAATTTCGTGGATATACAACATTAGACTCTGGATAAAGTTGGTATGCCATCGTTTTACTTTGTCCAGAGTGATGAAAGAGCGTTATGGAAAGGACTAAACTCCTCACTAAAAACATTGGTTAGGTTCGTAGTGAGGACTTTAGTCCTTCTTATTATTATGGAAAGGACTAAAGTCCTCACTACAAACATTCGCTAACTGGCGGAGTCATGCGATAATTGCGAGTTACAAGCTATCAGTAACACTGGTGAAATTAAAAGCTTTCACCCGCACTCCGGGGACGACATTACCGCCGTAACGTTTCGCCTCGGTAACTGCATCGACATCGCGCAACATATCAGGTAAAACTTGATTGAAACGGAAATTTTTAATCGGATAAACAATCTTACCATTTTCAATCCAGAAAGTACCGTCGCGAGTCATGCCGGT
The DNA here is from genome assembly GCF_020883145.1 of Microcoleus sp. CAWBG27. NCBI lineage: Bacteria > Bacillati > Cyanobacteriota > Cyanophyceae > Oscillatoriales > Microcoleaceae > Microcoleus > Microcoleus sp. CAWBG27. The sequence continues at coordinate 58,164 of NZ_JAHREU010000052.1, read as the reverse complement.
TACTTCCGATGTTTTGGGATTCACGTAGTTGACATACCAAGCTCGACTGACGAAAATTCCGCGATCGGTTTGAGCGATTAAATCTGATATACTTTGGTCGGAACCTGTCATCGCGATCGGGTAATAAGCACCTTTCGCTTCTTTGCCTTTTTGTGCCGCCCAGTACCGGGAATAAGATAAACTTTGAGGAACACCATTTTTGATGATTTCCAAATAGCTATTGCTCAATCCGTCACCGAAGAAATTACCCGATCGCAACAAAGGATGATTCGGATCGCGCTGTACCTGCACTAACTGGCTAAAAAGTTGTTCCCCAGCGCGGTTTCCAGCGGGTTTTCCGGCTGCATCTGCGATCGACATAAACGATCGCCCTTCATCCGCCGCCCGCGCATCCATACCCCAAACAATCCACGGTAGCAAATCCGCAAACGCAGCGCCATCAAAGATTACAGGATACACTCCCGGAGGGATTTCGCGGGGGTTGCGGGATGCGATCGCGCGATCGACAACTTGTGCTGCTAATCCCGATACTTGTAGTTGATTGATACCCCAAGCCGTGCTTTCCGTCCAGCTAGAACCGTCTCCGATGCGGGCTGTAAAGCCGAAATTCGCCTCCGTAGACTGGTTGCAGGCGCGGAGTCCGGTTGACGAGGCGATCGCATATAATGACGCCTCCGTGCTCAAAGTACCGGAAGCATCTGCACCTTCCTGAGAGGCGATCGCGCAAGCTTGTCGCACCAATTCTGCGCGGGCTAGAGGCGATACAGAGGCCGTTGCTTCATCAAACGCGGGGGCGGGTAAATCGTAGGTTTGAGGGGGCAGCAAGGGCATCCATTCGGGGTCTGCGGGGGCAATTTTGGCTAATTCCTGCGATCGTTTGACGGTTTGGGCGATCGCCTCTTCATCAAATTCGGTAACAGATGCAGAAGCGCTTTTATTACCGAAATAGCTAGTAACGTTGAGGCTAAATACAGTCTTGCTAATATTTTGGCTGATTTGATTTTCCGAGAATCGGGAAAGAGATTCTTCACCAGTATAGAGACTGACAAATACTGCCTCTGCTTCCGATTGTTTGACTGCTTTTTCTACCAAAGATAAAGCTCGATCTTCACTTAAAATTGTAGGCGATGTCGTTACTATCATAAATCTCTCTTGTCTCTCTCTGTGTTCTCTGCGCCCTCTGTGGTTAAATCATTCCGAATTAAACCCTTCCCCCAATTTGAATATCTCTCACCCGCACCGGCGAACAAGCATGAGTCATTTAAATCATCCATCTCTGAATTCTCTCTCTGTGTTCTCTGCGCCCTCTGCGGTTAAATCAATCCGAATTAAACCCTTCCCCCAATTTGAATATCCCTAACCCGCACCGGCACACAAGCATGAGTCATTTGAGCAACCTGCATCGGCTCACCTTTACCACACATATTAGTACCACATTGTACCCGTTCCGAAGCAGGCCCGATCGCATCTACTTGATTCCAGAAATCAGTGCTCATCGAATGATAAGTTACATCCTTCAACATTCCCACAACTTTACCCTTTTCCACCTTCCAGAAAGCATCGCCACCGAATTGGAAATTGCGCCGCTGTTGGTCGATCGAAAAACTACCAACACCGTCAATTAAAATCCCATCTTCCGTATCAGCAATCATCTCATCCAAAGTAGCAGTATGACTGCCGCCATCCGGGCCCGGTTCCAATCCCAAATTAGGAATTCTCACCATCGGTACGCTAGACCAACTATCAGCGCAAGCAGAACCATTGCTGCTGGCACGTCCGAGACGATAAGCTGTTTCTCTATCTGTCAGATAATCAACTAAAATTCCATCCTTGACAACGTACCAATCCTGGGATTTGACTCCTTCATCGTCGTAACCCATTGTACCGCGGCCTGCCGGTTGAGTGCGATCGCACTTAAAGTTTACCCAAGGCGCAGCGTATTGCAGCTTATTCAATTTATCAGTAGTCGCAAAGCTCGTGCCTGCAAAATTAGATTCGTAGCCGTAAACTCGGTCTAATTCCGTGGGATGTCCGACGGATTCGTGGATTGTCAGAAACAAATTAGTCGGTTTAAGAATCAGGGATTTGCAAATACCAGCCGGAACCTTCGGTGCAGCAACTTTCTCAATCGCTTCCGCCGCAACTCTGTCTATTTGACTGAGCAAATCATCGGGATTAATGTGTTCGTAACCGATATTTAGCGGCGGGCGTTCGTAACTGCGACTTTGGGCATCGCCGCCCGCAATTGCCGTACAGCCAAAACCCGGATAGCTGCGGTAGATTGTTTGTGCGATTAGCGAGCCTTCTGTGGACGCAAAAACCTTGTCTTCGCGGTTTGCCTGCAAAAAAGAAAAAGCTTTTTTGATGCCTTGTGAATCGTGGGCTAGCAGTCGCTCGTTGATGGTTAATAGGAGTTCAGCTTTCTCAGCAACGGGTACAGAAAACGGGTCAATTGCGATCGGAGTAATGTAAGTATCGACATATTTTTCGACGGGTACTAAGCGCACAGGTTCCTTTTGAGTCAAACGGCTACCCTTAGCGATTTCAACAGCCAAAGCGACGATTCTGGCAACCTCTGCGGGTGTTTTGCTGTGACTGGCGGCAAAGCCCCAAGCGCCGTCTAGCAGCACTCGCACGCCAAAACCGGAACTTACATTATCGGAGATATTGCTTAAAGAGCGATCGCGCGCGTACAAACTTTGCCGTCGGTAAGTGCAAAAACGCACGTCACCGTATTCGCATCCAGATTTCCGAATCAAATCTACAGCCAAATTTGCCAACTCGTTAGCAGAAACTTTTGCGGTTAACAGTACCATAGTTATTCGTCATTCCTCGTTGGTTATCAATTATTATAGCGTTACTATCTCAGTCTTTTCCTGACCAACACAGCGACACCCAGCATTAACAAGCCAAATACTAAGCCAAACAGCAGACTCCACAGAATTGTCGCAGCAAAGGGATGTAGCGGGAGAGAAGCATCCAGTCGCCATTGAATCGGTGTCTCCTTGAGGAGAGGATAGGCGGCGGAGAAGATTTGACCGCCCCCGATCGCAGTTCCGACAAAAAAGATGATATTCTCAAGTTGGCGATCGCGCTTTTTCTCTTCTTCTTCCTGTTCGCGATCGAATTCCACCTGTTCAATTTCCACCATTCCCCGCACAGTAGATATCGACTGCTGGAACAAATCTTGACTAGCAATCAGATAATTCAAATCAATTTCAATTTGCCGCTGATACTTACCCTCAGCCAAATCTAGAAACCTCTGCCAAAAATCCAGATTATCACCTTCCATAGACAAACTTCTAATTATGGTCAGCGCATCACCATAATTTTCAGCATTAGTATCAATGGTATTTCTAAATTCCTGCAAATAGCGCACTTGGTGAGAACAAGCAAGCATTTTAGTCCGAACTTCAGCCAGCAAATCCTTCAGATTCCGCAACTTAACTTGTCTATCTTGTTCCCTTTCGATTGCAGCGAATTTCGGCAAATTCTTCTCTAACTCGGCGACAATTTGCTGTGCTTTGCCATAGCTTTTTTGAGCTGCACCATACACAAATAAAATTTTAGCACGATAACACAGCAGATTCATCAAATAAGAATTAAACTTTAGAGTTGCTTTATTCAAAGTTTCGGGATCTTTTTCCAACCATACTAGAATGTGACATCGTTTAGACACATCATCTTCGCGGCTGTCATACTCAAAAATCGGACTCCCGAATAATATCCCTTGCGCGCGAAACTCTGGTGAAGCTTGCTGTTGATTGTGGACAAAAGCTGTAACACATTCATCGGCTAGCTTGCGATAAGTATCATAAACTGCTGGTGCGGCGTACAACAATAAAGTTTGTCCCAGGGACGGTTGAATTGCATTTGGCAACAAACAACCTTGGGGATTTAATTGATTTAAGTCTGATACTTTGATTGTGGCATTTTGATAGTAAAATGTCAAATCTGCGGTGTAAGTATCATGAATTCGCAGAGGATAGATTGAACCAGAAAGTTTGGGTAAATCTGGCTGAGTAATTGGCTGAAATTTCAGAGTTTTGCCATCGGGAATCAGCAGTTCGCGATTATTTGGTTTTTCTTTTTCGCCTTGGGGATAATACTGTTTGTCTTTGTAACAAGTCAGCTTTTCTCTGAGAGATTTTAGTTCGTTGCTGTTAAATTGTGTACCGACATTATCTGCTAGATTTTCCCACAGAAATTGAGCATTTTTGGCTGCTGCGCCGTAGCCTTCATCGGCATCATTCCGCAGGTGAAAAGGATAGAGAGTAATGCTGGGATTTTTAATTTTCGGTGGTTCGGTCATAATCGAATCCGGGATGAGACATGATGTTAATTCAATCTTAGTCCGCGAAGGCGGAGATTGTTTGTGTAGACGCGGTTTCTAACCGCCGGGGCCTAATCGCCGGATTCCTCAATCTCCGAATACCCTCTTCGTCCGCGGAGGCGGACATTGTTTGTGTAGACGCGGTTTCTAACCGCCGGGGCTTAATCGCCGGATTCCTCAATCTCCGAATACCCTCTTCGTCCGCGGAGGCGGACATTGTTTGTGTAGCCGCGGTTTCTAACCGCCGGGGGTCTGAATTGGGATATAATCATTATGATTTCATTGTGCCGTCAATCAATCCCGGCGGTTGAAACCGCGGCTACACAAACAATGTCCGCCTCCGCGGGTTGAAGATTTGACCCGGTGATTTTCAATCACCCGGCGGTTGAAACCGCGGCTACACAGACAAAACCCGCCTCCGCGGGTTGAAGATTTGACCCGGTGATTTTCAATCCCCCGGCGGTTGAAACCGCGGCTACACAGACAAAACCCGCCTCCGCGGGTTGAAGAAAAATTTCATATTACGAGAAATGAGAGACAATTTCACGCAGTTGTATGTACACTATGTTTGGGCAACCTGGGATAGATTGCCTTTGATTACTCCCGATATTCAAGAAGCAATTTATGCAGTCATTATTGGAAAATGTAATAATTTAAAATGCACTGTAATTGCTGTTGGTGGGATAGAAGATCATGTACATTTGCTAGTCGGTTTTCCGTCAATTTTGACAATAGCTGAAATTATTAAAGAAGTTAAGGGCAGTTCTTCTCATTTAGTAACTCACGAACTTAAACCTAGTTTGTTTTTTAAATGGCAAGGTAGCTATGGGGCGTTTACGGTTAGTCGTGATGCGATCGACACTGTGGCTAACTATATCAGAAATCAGGCTGTTCACCACCGCCAAAAATCAATGATTCCTGAATGGGAATGGGTTTCTGATCCTGCTTTCGCAGGTTCTAAAAATTTACGCGGTGGTTTTCAATCACCCGGCGGTTTTCAATCACCCGGCGGTTTTCAATCACCCGGCGGTTTTCAATCACCCGGCGGTTTTCAATCACCCGGCGGTTTTCAATCACCCGGCGGTTGAAACCGCGTCTACACAAACAAAACCCGGATGGTGCGCGGGTTGAAGATTCCAATCGGTGATTTCCCCCCATCCACCCGGCGGTTGAAACCGCGTCTACACAAACAAAACCCGGATGGTGCGCGGGTTGAAGATTCTACACAATGATTCATCATCTCCGAATACCCTCTTCGTCCGCGGAGGCGGACATCGTTTGTGTAGCCGCGGTTTCCAACCGCCGGGGGTCAATGATTTATCACCTCCGAATACCCTCTTCGTCCGCGGAGGCGGACATCGTTTGTGTAGCCGCGGTTTCTAACCGCCGGGGCCTTCTTCACCCACCGCCGGGGCCTTCTTCACCCACCGCCGGGGCCTCAACCGCCACAGAATCCCCAGACAAACCCAATCGAATCTGATTTTCCTTCAACGTCTCATAAAACTCCCTCACCACTTCCTCCGGCGCATCACTATCAGTCCCGCCCGCACCCATTTGATAAATCTCATTCTCCAAATTCTCTTCAATCTGAGGCTTAGTTTCGCACCAATCCTTGATTCTTTCAGCTATAACATTCACATTATCCATCGCACCAACATCAATCGCGGATAATTCTGCCACAAATTGCGGTTCCGATATTTTCAATAACTTACTAAAAGCCGCCACAATTTCTTCAGGTTTCGCATCATCTGGAAGTGACATTTTCAGACTCCTTAAATCTATTTTTGCAGTTGACAGCGGTAAAGTTTCGGTTTCGCCAATTAGCGTAAATGCAGCCCAAGCTATGGGACTCGGAAATCGAGCTTTTGTGGTTAGCATAGCACACCGCAAGGCCGCAGCTCGATCGTCTCCCCGTGCTAAATTTTGGTAGAATTCAGTCATTAGCAACTTGGCTGAAATAACTCCCATATTCCACAACGAAACGATGATGCTGGGGACTCCGGCGAGGATGAAGCAGCGCGACAATCCGATGACTCCATCTCCGGTGATTTTACCGCGGCCGGTGCTGCACGCGCTCAATACTACGAGTTCGGAATCGAGTTTTAATTGCAGGATATCCACGGCATGAATTGCGCCGTCGTCGTCTCCTGATGGTGCTAAAATTATCGCGCCGGGAATGCCGGAACCTTGGAAATCGTCGAGGAGTCCGTGGGCGGATAAATGGACGATGCGCGTGTTTAGCATCTTGTCTAAAATGGCGACTTTTGTGGCATTTTCTCCGCTAATTGCTTGGGTTCCTAAAGTTGCGGCGATGGCTTCGGCGGCTTCTTTTGCCCTGGAAAGTTGTTGGAGTTCGTAGGGTTTTTCTTTGAATTTTGGGGCGATGGTTGGATCGCCGACAATTAGGGCGGCTTGTCTCAATCCTCGCACTCGGTTTTGATGTTCGCGGGTGAGTTCTAATACTTGGATGGATGGGCTGGTGAGGATGGTATGATTTTCGATTAGGTAGCGGTTGTTGCTATCTTGCAAGGCGGCGAAGGGTACTAAAAATAAGTCGTAGTGGGGGATGAAGATGATGGGGGAATTGGCATCGGTGGGTAGCAAGTCGATGATTGGTTCGATCAGGATTTGATGGAGGAGTTGCAGTAGGGGAAAGCCGCCTGTTACGTCTTGTTTGTACTGGGATTCTAGCTGAATTTTGTTGCCTTGGTCGTCGGTTTCATTGGTGCCGATGGAGACGCGGGTTTTGAGGATGATTTGTTTGAGGGTTTGGTTTTGTTGGTTGAGGGGTTCGAGGTTGGCGGTGCGATGGGTGATGTTGCCGTTTGGTTGGATTACCCAGATGTAAAGGTTGTCTGAATCGATAATCGAATATTCTACTATTGTGGAGTTTCTGTCGCGGGCTATTTGTTGGATTTTGGGGATTGATAATTTATTTGTGATTTCGTTGGTTGCGAAATCATTGGGTGATAAAGTTTTCTGCAATAATTCCACGAAGGCACGAGTACGTCCCATTTCAGATATTTCTAGGGCTTCGTCAAATTTAGTTTGGGCGACTAAGACTTTTTGCAGGAGGCGATAGGCATCTGCTTGGGTTTCAAAAAATGATATTTTATGGTCATCATTGATTAATTCAGACCGCAGAGTTTCCCTGATTTTGATTGAGGCATAGAGTGTTAATTCTGCTTCTGCGAGTTGGTTGTTTTTGAATAGAGTTACGCCTAAATTACTGAAAGATATCGACTCTCCCACGCGATCGCCTATTTCCCGTGAAATCACTAAAGACTGTTCGCTAAACTCGATCGCCTTGTCGTATTGACCTCGGGAATAGTAAGCTAAGCCCAAATTGCCGATGGAAATAGCTTCTCCTTGGCGATCGCCTATTTCCCGTGAAATATCTAAAGACTGTTGGTGAGACTTAATAACCTTGCCGTATTGACCTAGGGATTGGTAAGTTTTACCCAAATTGCCGATGGAAATAGCTTCTGCTTGGCGATCGCCTATTTCCCGTGAAATATCTAAAGACTGTTGGTGAGACTTGATCGCCTTGTCATATTCACCTAGGGATTGGTAAGCTGTACCCAAATTGCCAAGGGAATTAGCTTCTCCTTTGCGATATCCTATTTCCTCTGAAACCTTTCTTGACTGTTCGTGAAACTCGATCGCCTTGTCGTATTGCCCTAGGGAATCGTAAGCATTGCCCAAATTGCAGAGAGAATTAGCTTCTCCTTGGCGATCGCCTATTTCCCTTTTAATCACTAAAGACTGTTTGTGATCCTCGATCGCCTTGTCGTATTGCCCTAGGGAATAGTAAACTAAGCCCGAATTGCCGAGAGAGTTGGCTTCTTGTTTGCGATCTCCTATTTCCCGTGCAACCTTGCAAGACTGATGATGGAACTTAATTGCCTTGTGGTATTGCCCTAGGGAATAGTAAGCTAATCCCAAATTGCCGATGGAAGCAGCTTCTCCTTGGCGATCGCCTATTTGCTTATAGATAGTTAGTGCCTCTTCCCAAGACTGTAAAGCTTCTCGAAATTGACTAATTCTATGCTGCTGAATAGCTTGAGCATTCAGTATATTTGCTGTGGCTTGTCGGGTGACTGCCACTGAGGAGTTGTTATTCCTGCCAAGCAACATCCCTGCACAATTCATCAACCGATTAGCATTATCTAATACGCCAAATTCCCTAAGATTATCTGCCTCTTCTAGCATTGCAGCCACCAAGCCATCATCCAGCAATTCCGGGTGAGTTTTCAATACCTCCGCTTCTTCGCCGCTGGGACTATTTAGCAGTTGATTTATCAGGTTGAGATAGGCTTGTTGGCGTTCTGAATTCATGGCGATTTGGGATTTGGGATGGTTCGCTCTATTAATTTATTATCGCTGAAACTCATCTGTTTGGGGCGGGCGATGCCAAGATTTTTGTAGGCGGGGCCAGAAACCGGGTTTTTTCCGAGGATATCGATACACCGCCTAAAGACTGCGAAAAACCCGGTTTCTTTGGTTTTTGTCGTAGTCTTGGACTTGTGGGGTGGCGAGAAACCGGGTTTTTTCCAGAATAGTTGGTTACAGTCAGTGATTTGGGCAAAAACCCGGTTTCTGAGATTTTGGGTGGAGGCGAGAAACCGGGTTTTTTTCGAGAATGTCGATACACAGCCTAAAAACTGCGAAAAACCCGGTTTCTTTGGTTTCTGTCGTAGTCACTGCTTCGCACCTTCGCGGTTCGTTAAATATATATTCTTTGCTAATTAACGATCGCACCAACCGACTCATGCTGCAACAAACCAGTCAGCATCTTCACGGGCCGCCCGTCATAGGGCCACGCAAAAGCATGGCGGAAAGCAGCATCTTGACACGCTTGTAACTGCCGAAAATCAATAATATCCAAAGTTAACAAATTCTCGTACTCAAAAGGCAGCCGCACGTTGTGCAATCCGGCGTTGTCGGTGCAAATGGCAATATCGACACCGGCTTCAAAACAGCGATCGAACACAACCTTCAATTCTCCCATATCCTGCAAGGTTCCCGTTTTGAGATAGGTAGTCGGGCAAACCTCCAAGCATTGACCTCTACGCGCCACCTCTGGCAACAGTTCGGGATATTTTAACGGAATTTGAATCCCGTGGCCGATCCGCATCAGATAGGGCAAAAGTTCGGGATAACAGCCTGATGTAGTTTCGTAGAGATGGCCGGTTGTGTTAATGCCGATCGACCTTGCGTACTCATACAATCCCACAAACTCGTCCAGGCGATCGCCAATAGCAGCATCACCGCCCGCAAGATCGATCGCACAAACATACTCTCCCATCTCGGCTGCCAAATCAACGATCGCCCGATTCACCTCATAGGGCAAACGCGAGTGCATACACAAAATTTGGCTAGTTACAATCGGACAATCACTAATTTGACTTGCCTTACCCACAACCTGTACAATTTCTGCCATCAAATCAATGCGTTTCGACTGATCCAAATGCTCGGGAGTCCGCAAATAAGGAGTATAGCGCAACTCCAAATAAGCCAGATTTTCAAATACGTAAGCCCCCCGCATCAACCGATAGATAAAATAAGGCAAAGTCTCAACAGTTTGCACGCTTTCCACCAGCGTGTGCAGTTCCAAATACTCGTCGAGAGTATTGCGGGGACGAGTGTAAAACTCCTCAAAAGCGGAATATTGTTGAAAGCGATCGACCATTTCGGCATTATGGCGATCGAAATACCGCCACAAAATTCGAGGAACCACAGAACCACCTAGATGTCGGTGCAACTCAGCGTGTAAAGTCATGGGATTTTAGATTTGAGATTTTGGATTGAAGAATTGAAAGGATTGAGGAATTGAAGGATTAAAAGATTGAAGGATTTGTAATTTAGTTCTGGGCGCATCGGTGCCCAGAAATCGGTCTTTCCCAAATACTAGCCAATAACCTCAAGCAGGTAAACTGTTCCAAATTTAAGCTGCACATTGGATTCCCATAAAAACCAATCACATTCTCTCCCATCTCCCCCTCTCCCCCTCTCCTCGGATCATCCTGAGAGTCTTTTCTTGAGAGCAATACAGCCTCACTTCTCTAAATTGTAACAAAAATTAATTTGACATCCTGGACGCATTCGTACATAATCGGAGTTTGTGTCAACCTGAACTGAACGCGAGAAACCCTTGGCTAACGTAGTTGTGATCGGCGCCCAGTGGGGCGATGAAGGAAAAGGCAAAATTACCGATTTGCTCAGCAAATCCGCAGATATCGTTGTCCGCTACCAAGGGGGCGTCAACGCCGGTCACACGGTGGTAGTCAACGATCAGACTTTCAAGCTGCACTTAATTCCGTCCGGGATTCTCTACCCTGAGACAAAGTGTATCATCGGCTGCGGAACGGTAATCGACCCTAAAGTTTTAATTGCAGAATTAGATCAGTTAGAAAAACTGAATGTTTCGACTGCCTCGCTGATGATTTCAGAGACTGCTCACGTCACGATGCCCTATCACAGATTAATTGATGTAGCATCGGAAGAGCAGCGGGGAAATTATAAAATCGGCACGACGGGACGCGGCATCGGCCCGACTTACGCCGACAAATCCGAACGCACGGGCATTCGGATGCTCGATTTAATGGACTTGGAAGGTTTGCAAGAACAACTGGAATGGACGATCGAGCATAAAAATGTCATTCTGGAAAAACTCTACAATTTGCCGCCTCTAAATCCGCAAGAGGTAATTGATGAATATCGAGTTTATGCCGATCGTTTGCGGCCGCACGTAGTAGACAGTTCCCTAAAGATTTATGAGGGACTTCACAAGCGGAAAAATATTCTGTTTGAAGGCGCCCAAGGCACTTTATTAGACTTAGATCACGGTACTTATCCTTACGTTACTTCCAGCAATCCCATCGCTGGCGGCGCTTGTGTAGGAACCGGAGTTGGCCCCACAGCGATCGATCGCGTAATTGGCGTAGCAAAAGCCTACACAACCCGCGTCGGAGAAGGCCCATTCCCTACCGAAATGGTCGATGGAATTGGCGCAGTTTTGGGCGAGAGAGGAGCAGAATTCGGCACCACAACCGGTCGCAAACGGCGCTGCGGCTGGTTCGACGCAGTAATCGGCCGCTACGCAGTCCGCATCAACGGCCTTGATTGTCTCGCTGTTACCAAACTAGATGTTTTGGATGAATTAGAAGAAATCAAAGTCTGCGTTGCTTACGAAATAGACGGCGAACGTTGCATCGATTTTCCGAAAAGTTCGCGGATATTTGCTCGCTGTAAACCGATTTATGAAACCCTTCCCGGTTGGAAGCAGTCCACAGAAGAGTGCCGCAATTTGGAAGATTTGCCATCGGAAGCCTTGGATTATCTAAAGTTTTTGGCAGATTTGATGGAAGTGCCGATCGCCATTGTATCTCTCGGAGCAGGCCGCGACCAAACTATTATCGTAGAAGACCCGATTCACGGCCCGAAACGCGGATTGTTGTCGGCCGACGGCACGGCTCTAGCAGTACACTCCTAAAGCTGATGCAACAGTAGCTGTAGGGTGCGTCGCCATCAAAAATCCTAAAAAAGAGAGACAATCTCGCAGCGACGCACCGGTGTATGCAGTCTTTCAGGAAACAACCGTAATTAAATGTTAGATCTTATTTTTTACGAGTTCAAAATTAATCAGCCACCGCACTATGTCGAAATGTCTGAAGACGTTTACGAGTGGTTGGCAAGATCGGAATTTTCCAAAATTGGCAAATCTGTTCCCACAAATATTTTGATAGATGAAGAAGACGAGAAGCTACCTGTAGTTGAGTTAGATCGAGATATTCGCCAGAAGTTCAGAAATTTTTTCCGAGATGCAATTATCTGCGAAAGCGATACCGTCCTCACCAAGCTGGGAGATTCCCCTCTCAAAGAAGAATATCAAGCAGCAACCTACCGTTTGAGGAAATTACTAGACTTGCTAAAATGTATTGAAAACCAAGATTATCAGTATCTTCAGCGAGTCCTTTGAATGAGTTTCTGGATGTTTGCCAGAAGGAGTAATCCCAATGTTTGACATCAGTTTTTATTCAGCCAATGGTGAACGATATGATAGTGTAAGCATCACAGCAAATATTTACGAGTGGTTAGCAAAATCCGAATTTTCCAAAATAGGTGGCGAATCAATCGACACCGAAATTTACCTAGATGAAGAAAATGTAATTCTGCCTCTAGTAAAATTAAATCAAGATATTCGCCAGCAGTTCAAGAAAATTTTCAGCGAAGCAATCATCAGTGAAAGCGATGCAGTTCTTACAAAGCTTGGTGATTCTCCTTCAAAAGAAGAGTATCAATCAGGAACGTACCGTCTGAGAAAAATGCTGGAATTGCTGAAGTGTGTGGAAAACGAAAATTATCAATACCTTCAGCGAATTTAATCTGGAGTTACGCAACTAGCCCAATTAGTAGGGTGCGTCAGTTGATAACACGTAAATTTTTCGTCATAAACTTAATACTGACGCACCCTACAAGCTAGTTAAAGTGTGACAGTACCGGACATTCTCAATCGCTGAAACCATTGCTATTATTACCTCTTCCTTCTTCCTTCTTCCTTCTTCCTTCTTCCTTCTTCCTTCTGCTATAAGTTCGATCGCACTACCACAATTCTGGTAAAATGTGAAAACAATCAACAGAAAGTCACAAAATGGAACTCGCAGTAGAATGTCAAAAGCGGGCAGAAGGCAGCAAACCTAACGCCCTCCGCCGCTCCGGATTGATTCCCGCCGTCCTCTACGGGCACAAAGGCTCTGAATCCATTTCCCTTACCGTCAAAGCCAAAACAGTTGAAACCCTGCTCAAAAAACACGCAGTCAACAACACCCTAATTGATCTAAGCATTCCTGAACTCTCTTGGAGCGGAAAAACATTGCTCAGAGAAGTTCAAGTTCATCCTTGGAAAGGTTTTCCTTACCACCTGAGCTTTTTCTCCGTAGCAACTCAAGACAGCTTGGAAGTTGAAGTGTCTTTGCATTTCGTCGGCGAATCTGTGGGCGTCAAGTTAGAAGGCGGTATGTTAGAAACTGTGCTGACGCAAATCGCAGTTAAGTGCAAACCTGATAGCATTCCTGATGCAATTGAAGTAGATATTTCTAATTTGAAGGTAGGCGATGCGCTGCACATTCACGAATTAGTTTTACCTGCGGGAGCAGAAGCTCTGGGCGATCCAACTCAGGTGGTAGTTACCGTGCTGGGAACTAAAGCCAGCCCTGAAGAAGCAGCAGAAGAAGCAGCAGCCGCAGCTTGATTAGTAATTGCAAATATAGCAATCCTAAATGATTAATGAAGATTTGTAGGGGTAGTGCCCCCGTGCCTACCCCTTATCTATTGGGACAACCGGGATCTTTAAGAACCCCTACAATAATTATGCAAATGATTTAGGATTGCTATAGTTGTTAACTAATTATTAAACAAAAGGGCGATCGCTTTCTCCAAAAAGGGCGATCGTTTTTTGCAAAAAAGCAGTTATAGTTTTTGGGCGATCGCACTTTGCTATACTCAGCCTTGAATCTGCTGTCGCACCCATTGACGAAAATCTATCTCTGCGGCAACTTCATCAATGAAAGCTGCTTCTAGAAATTCGTATAAATCCGTTTTTTCAATAATCGGAAAAGTCGGAGATCGATCGCACTCGACATAAGCCCCATCGACTAATTGCAGAATCCGCCATACCCGCCCGTTAAACCGCCAAAACTCAGGCACTCCCATACTCGCATAGAGTGTATTTTTATTGAGATCCGTATGGGTAATATCCACTTCCACAACTAAATCCGGGGCAGGATCGACATTCAAATTAACCGGGCGATCGGCAACTAAGGCATAATTCTGGATATAGTACCCATTGTCGGGTTCGGCGCTCTTGAGTAAGTCTTCGCGATCGAGCGTAGTCGAGCCCATCGTCTTCATTTTCATGCCCATTTCAACCACAAGGACTCTAATAAAGAGTTCAATCAAGCGAGCAGAGCGTTCGTGTCCTTCGAGGGACTTAGTGATTTCTAAGACTCCGTTATCGTAGGTAAAACGGGCGCGGGTGCGATCCGCCAGCAAACTTTGAATTTGCTTAAAGGCTTGCCAATCGAGGTCGCGAAAGGTGAGGCGCTTTTCACCGACAAGTTGAGGTGGTGGCTCTAACAACATCAAAATTACCGCAATTTAAGCCAAAGTTGACAGAACATTTACTGTTAATTATTGTAATATATTTCTTCAGTAAGTCTTGTGGTGCAGGCATCCTGAGTGCGATCGCTAGCTGTTCAACCGTTGGCTGGCGCGTGCAAGGCAACTAGAGAGGCGGTTGAAGCCCCCCATTTAGCAGCGAAATCAAAAAAAATCCCAGCCAGCGACTTCTTTCCAGCGCCGGAGTCAAAAAAATTAAGACTTAGGGGAACAAGCCTGCTACTGTTAGTGTCAAACGCAAGTATAATTATTTAACGTTTCGACTACCCTATTTAATTGCTGCCTCAGTCGCCACCGCCCCTATGCCATCAACAGTCAATACAGAATCAACAGCGGTTCAATTTAACCAACAGGGAGAAATATACTTATCCCAACGGAAATTAGCAGAAGCGATCGCCTCCTGCGAGCAAGCTTTAAAGATTGACCCGAATTTTGCACCGGCTTACAAAACTTTGGGCAATGCGCTGCAAGCTCAAGGCAGGATGGAAGAGGCGCGGCACTG
This sequence comes from Microcoleus sp. CAWBG27, assembly GCF_020883145.1. NCBI lineage: Bacteria > Bacillati > Cyanobacteriota > Cyanophyceae > Oscillatoriales > Microcoleaceae > Microcoleus > Microcoleus sp. CAWBG27. The sequence goes on along the minus strand of NZ_JAHREU010000052.1, from coordinate 43,150 downwards.
GTACGCTAAAGCTATTGAAATTGCACCGAATTTTGCGGAAGTATACGCGAATTTGGGCAGCATTGGCGCGCAGCAGGAAAAATGGTCGGAGGCGATCGAGTTTTACCAAAAGGCGATCGCGCTTAAGCCTAATTTCGCCGGAGTATACCGGAATTTAGCCAAAGTATTCGGACAAATTGGCAAATCGGCAGAAGCTCAGGAATGCTGGTATCGTGCATTTAGTTTGGAACCGGAAAAAGCATCCCCGGCAGAACATTTAAGTATGGGTGATGCTTTCTTTCGGCAAGAAAAGTTCCCGGAGGCGATCGGCTGTTACGATCGCGCCATAAAATTAAATCCTAATCTACCCCAAGCTTACCAAAACTTAGGCGAAGCCCTGAAAAAAGAAGGCAAAGTACAGGAAGCGACAGTATATTATCGTAAAGCTATTGAACTGAACGCAGCTAATGCTAGAAACGGCAGCGAGGGAGAGCAAACTTTGGCGGGTGCAACAGCGACAAACGGTGCAGCAGTTAAACAGCAACCCGCAGCAGCACCAGCCAAGCCGGTAGTCAAGCCGTCAGTCAAGCCGGCAGTTAATTCTACAATTAATATAGAAGATCCAGAAGCATACAAAATATTGGCTGAAGGCTATTTTGCTCAGGGCAAATTGGAACAGGCAATTTCTGCTTGCAAAAAAGCTCTCCAAATTAAGCCTGAAGCACCACTTTACAAAATGCTCGGCAACGCCCTGCAAGCCGGTGGCAAAATTGATGAAGCTAAAAGTTGCTATGTCAAAGCAATCGAAATTAACCCAAATTTTGCCGAAGCCTACGCTAATTACGGCAGCATTTGCGCGCAGCAGGAACAGTGGCAGCAAGCGGTTTCTGCCTACGAAAAGGCGATCGCCCTGAAACCGGATTTTGCTGGTGCTTTACGAAATTTTGGGAAACTTTTGGCGCAGTTAGGCAAGTCGGAGGCGGCCGCCGAAGCCTGGTATCGAGCATTTGCGATCGACCCGAAGTCGGGCACTGCTGAGGAACACGAGAATTTAGCCAAAACTTTGATCGAGCAAGGTAAGGTTGAGCAAGGAATCGAATGTTATCGGCGCGCAGTTGAGTTAAACCCAAATGCTGGCGCAGCTTATCATGAATTGGGCGAACTTCTGAAGGGTCAAGAACAGTGGGAAGCGGCAGTAGATGCTTACGCCAATGCAATTAAAATTAATCCCGAACTTTCTTGGTCGCACAACAATTTAGCTGAGTCTCTAGTTAAATTGGAACGCTGGGAAGAAGCTATAAATGCTTACCGTTCGGCGATCGAATTAAATCCAGATTTTAGCTGGTCTCACAACAATTTAGCAGATGTGCTGCTGAAGTTGGAACGCTGGGAAGAAGCTGTAGAGGCTTATCGAAAAGCAACAGAATTAAATCCAGATTTCAGTTGGTCGCACAACTATTTAGCAGACGCGCTCATTAAACTGGAAAGGTGGGAAGAGGCTATTTCGGCTTACCAAAAGTCGATCGAACTAAATCCCGATCATTTCTGGGCCCACAACAATTTAGCCGAAGCGCTGGTGAATTTGGAACGCTGGGATGAGGCGGTAGTTGCGTACCGGCGCGCTAACGAACTGAATCCGAGTTTCTTCTGGTCGCATAGCAAATTGGGCGACGCGCTGCTAGAAATGGAAAGGTGGGACGAGGCGATCGCAGTTTACCGCCGTGCAGCCGAGTTAAATCGGGATTTTCCGTGGACTTATTACAACATGGGGACGGCTTTTGAGAAGCTGGAACGGTGGGATGAGTCGATCGTTGCTTACCGCTGTGCTGTCGAAATTCAGCCGGATTTGCCGTGGATTTCGCAGAAGTTGGCTGATGCTTTGAGAATGCGATCGCAGTGGGATTTGCAGGATGCGATGGGTTTGTACCAGCGCGCGATTCAGGAAAATGCTGATGACTTGCAGTTGTATCACAAGGCGCTGGAGATTGCACCGAATGATGCTGACCTTTATGTGGGGTTGGCTGATGCTTTGGTGCGGCAGGGTTGGCTTGATGGGGCGATCGTCTTTTATCAGATGGCATTGCAGGTAAATCCCGAATGCGGGGAGGCGCACTTGCAGTTGGGGATGCTCTTCGCGCAAAAGAATGATTTGAATGGGGCGATCTATTGTTACCGCCGCGCTATTGAGGTTCAACCACATGAGTATAAACCTTACCAATTGTTAGGGGATGCTCTGGTTGCACAGGGTAAGCGGGAAGAAGCGATGAACTGTTACCGCCGCGCGATCGAGTTAAAACCTGACGATCCCTATATCCACAACAATTTAGCGGATATGCTGCGACATCAAGGAGATTTGGACGGGGCGATCGCTTGTTATCGTCGCGCCATAGAACTCAAGTCAGATTTCTCATGGTTCCACTATAATTTAGGAGAAGTTTTGACTAAGAAAGGGCAAATAGATGAAGCGAGTTATTGTTACCGTCATGCTTTAGAGTTGGAACCCAAGATTTTTTAATTGGCGGTGCAATGGAGCCTGTAGTTTATAAGTCTATACAGGCTGACAGATATTATTTTTTGAAAAGATAAAACAAGATTAGAGGAATTACCATAAAGCCACCAACCTACTGTTTACCAATAATTACATTCATCCCGAACACAAACTCGAATACTATTTTGATGATTTGTGCAATCTCTTGGAGAAGCATAATTTCAAGATAGTCGAAACCAAAGGGTATTGTCGATATCTCACAATCCATTGAAACATCAAGCCAGGAAACTCTCAGCCATGAATTTCTTCACAGCCAACTATTAAACGACAATCCAGATCGATCTTATTGTTTTTACATTTGGTGTATGCGATCGGAATATTTGTAGGCTCATTATTAGAAAACGAACCATAAATCATCAAAGAAGCCCGACAGTTGCTAGTATCAAAATAGAAGCCTGGCTCGCTCCAGTTCTCTCTGAGATTGCAACGCCGCTTGCTTCCAAGCTTGAGCTTGCGATTCAAACAACTTTTTCTCTTCTATTGTCCTCATAATATATTCCAGGCGATGTCTAATTTTTTGACCGATAACCTCTGGATTGAATAAAGACTTAATCTCCTTAGCTCCTCTTGCTCCTACTTGCTGTGCTTGCGGGTAATTTTTAAAAACATACTGCATCAGCTCCGCTGTATGCTCGATATCCGGCTCAGCCCAGATACTGCCTTTTGGGTAAAGTCCGTAAGCTTCCGTAGTTGCAACTAAATCGTATTTTACCAAAAAACTATTGCCAACATTCATAAAATCGGTATTCGATGAATAAGCGGTAGCGATGACTGGCTTGCCGTAATACATAGCCTCTGCCATAGTCAAACCAAAACCCTCAGCCCGATGTAGCGATACATAGCAGTTACAATTATCTACTAAGCCATGAACCTCTTCCTTGCTCAAATGCCCTTCGAGCAATTGAATAGAGGGCCAATCTTCTGCCAGTGCTTTTAGTTGATCGTACTGATTTTGATAAGCTGGATGAGGTCGAAACTTAATAATCAGTAAAACATCTTCATGAGACTTCTCAAAGGCTTTTTTGAACGCCTCAATCGTAGCAAAAGGATTTTTGCGCTCAAAACCGCTACCCATGTCGAACATGAACAGAAAAATAAATTTGTCTTTGGGCAATCCTAAAGCTTCTCGGCCCAATTCGTTGGGAGGCAAATAAATGCTAGGCGGTAATTTGACAACCGGAAGAGGCGAGACATCGGAAATGGTTTCAGCCGTGTAATTACTGTAAGTCCAAACCTCATCAAATCGATTAAAAGCCCCCATGAAGAAATCGGGAAATACCGGAAGTTCCCAAATCCAAAAACCAATATTATAGCGATTTTGAAAAATTTCAGGATCGATACAATTCAACAAGGATTCGTGAGGGTTGGTATGGACGATATTAATCGGATAAAAACGATCGCTGGAAAAATTGGTGTATGTAGAATCTAAATTGCGTTGCGAATCTTCTTTCAGATCCTTAAGCGTGAAAGGAATGTTAGCTGCTTCTATGGCTCTGATAGTCCCTCGCACGCCAGAGCCCAAACCAAACTCGCCGCTCACATGACCGATAATATTAACTCCAAACTGAGAATTTGGGTTATTGAACATGATTGAACTCCTAATAACAAATATCTACAGTAAATTAAACTTTTCAACTCTTAGCCAGCAATTGGTATTGCGTTAGTTCAGATTGAACTTGTTGTGTTGTTTGCCGCCAAACTTGGATTTGGGAATGGGCGAAAGCCGTCTCTTGCTGCATCTGATGGATGCGAGTTGACCAGTTTGTAGATTGGTTCATCCTATTTCTAATGATTTCCAAGCGATTTTTGATTTTCGTGCCTAAAAGTTGAGGACTCAGTAAAGATTTCATTTCCTGAGATGCTCTCGCTCCTACTTTTCGCGCTTCTTCGGGATTCTCAAAAACATACTGCATTAGAGATGCTGCATGATCGATACTCGGATCAGCCCAGTAATTTCCTTTAAAGTAAGGCCCATAATCTTCTGTCAGCGTCACTATGTCATATTTGACTGGAAAACTATTGCCCACATTCATAAATTCCATATTAGATGAGTAGCCAGTAGCAATTACAGGTTTGCCGTAATACATGGCTTCGGCCATTGTCAAGCCAAACCCTTCTGAACGATGTAGGGAAACATAGCAGTCGCAATTGGCAACTAAAGCATGAAGTTCTTCTCTCTTTAAATGCCCATCTATAAAGTGAACTGGCCAGCCTGCCGCTTCCGCTTTGAGTTGATCTCGCTCTTTGGGGAAAAAGCTGGCATTGGAAAACTTGAGTACCAGTAAGACATCTTCATTCGATTGAGCAAAAGCTCGTTTAAATGCCTCCAAAGTAGCAAAGGGATTTTTGCGGCCTATCGTACTGTGGAAGTCAAACATGAACAGAAAAATACATTTGTTTTCGGGTAATCCCAATGCTTCTCTATCAAACGATGGTGTGGGAAGGTCGAGGCTGGACATCATCTTAATCACGGGCACAGGCGATACAGGGGCGATCGCCTCAGAGCAATAATTACTATAAGTCCATATCTCGTCAAATAAATCAAAAGCATAGAGCCACCCTGATGGAAATATAGGTAGTTCCCAAGCCCAAAAGCCTATATTATATTTACCTTTTAGGCATTCTGGATCGATCATGTTGAAAACAACGGGTTCTGGCAGAGTGTGAATCAGGTTAATAGGATAGGGATTTTGCTCTGAAAAATTTGTGTAACTATTATCCAAGTTCCTATGCCAATGTACTTTAAGATCCTGAAGAGCAAAGGGAATGCCTGCGGACTCAATAGCTCTTAGGGTAGCTCTACTGCCTTCCCCCAGTCCGTATTCACCGCTTATGTGTCCTACAAAGTTGATTCCAAAGTGATCGTTTAACGTGTTGTTTGACATAAAAAATTTTAGACTAATGACAATATTTCAACAGAACTTGGCTTGAACTCGCGCACTCAGGAATCTTAGTCTCAAAGCTTGGTCTTGTTAGACCATATCCAGTGGATGGCGATTCGAGGAAATAGGAAAAGGATAAATCAGTTTGAGTCGATTACCGTTAAAACTGCAAGGATTTAAGTTCCGTTTGCATTTGCAGTGCTGTTTGCTTCCAAGCTTGAGCTTGAGATGCCAACCAGTCTTTCTCTGCCTGAAGTTCCAGGTATCGGTTCGACAAATCCGAATTACTTCTCGTCTTCATAATAAATTCCAAGCGACTTCTAATTTTTTTGCCTACAGTTGGCGGACTCAGTAAAGAACGAATCTCTTTTGCAGCTCTATTCCCTACTGTCTGTGCTGCCTGATAATTGTTAAAGACATACTGCATAAGCGTGGCAGCATGATCGACATCTGGTTCAGCCCAAACACTACCTTTGGGGTAAGCGCCGTAATCTTCAGTCGTTGTCACCAATTCATATTTGACGGGAAAACTATTCCCGATATTCATAAATTCCATATTAGATGAGTAAGCTGTAGCAATCACTGGCTTGCCGTAGTACATCGCTTCAGACATTGTTAAACCGAAGCCCTCAGCCCTATGCAAAGAAACATAACAGTCACAATTATTAACCAAGCTGTGAATCTCTTCTTTTTTCAAATGCCCGTCTATAAACTGAATTGATGGCCAATTTTCTGTCAATTCTTTGAGTTGCTCTTGTTTTTCAGGAAAATAATGTGAATTGGCAAACTTGAGGACAAGCAAAACATCCTCATTAGCTTGACCAAAAGCTTGTTTAAATGCCTCAATAGTAGCAAAGGAATTTTTACGTTCAAAGGAACTGCCGAAGTCGAAAATAAACAGAAAAATAAATTTATTTTGTGGCAAGTTTAAGTCGGTTCGCTTCAGTGAAGGTTGTGGGAAAACAAGACTAACCGGAATCTTGAGTACCGGAACTTGAGAAACAGTCGAAAATGCTTCGGCACAGAAATTGCTGGGAGTCCAAATTTCATCAAATAAATCAAATGCCCACTGCCACTCAGCCGGAAATTCTGGCAATTCCCACAGCCAGACACCTATATTGTATTTCCCTTGAAAATATCCACTGCCAATACCAGGAAAGTATCCTGCCAAAATCTGCTCAACCCAATTGGGATTTGTCTGGACAATATTGATCGGATACGGGTTGTCTTCAGAAAAATTTGTGTAACTGGTATCTGAGTTGGGTTGACCCCCTACTTTCAGATCCATAATTTTAAAAGGAATGCCAGCAGCTTGCATTGCTCTGAGAGTTCCTCTCCCAGCTTCTGCCAGCCCAAAATCACCAGTTATATGACCGCTTAAATTGACCCCAAAAGCTGAGTTTAGTTTTTCGTTTAACATTTCAATAATCTAATTGTTGTTGGGTCATATTTCACCTCAAAACTATAGCGCTTTCTTAACTATTAGCCCTATGGAGGTCGTCACGTACTTCTCTAACTGAAGCTTTAAGTGTATCTCCGACCAGGGCGGTACGTCTATGTGGCGATCGAATGGTCCGCTTCCGGCGTTGTAGTTGAGGACTATTTCATGTCCCTGGCTTGCTAACTCTGCTGCTAGTGTGTCTATGTCCTGCCTCCTAAACAGTACAGTGGGTTGGTTGTCGATCGTCGCATCATTAGAAAAAACGTTGAATTCGGTAGTATGTACTGCCACGCCACCCGGACGCAGGCAGTTAAGGCTGTTGTGGATAAACCGCAGCCCCAGCTCGATCGAACCGACGTGTTCCAGAGCACAAGACGAATAGACAAAATCGAAGCCGACCAAATCCGCATCTATTTTATTCATGTCCGCGATCCGGTACTTTACCAGCGCTGCAAAGCGATCGCGCGGGCAGATGCCGCGATCGTTAAGCGCTTCGAGCGTTGCTGCGTGTTGACCAGAACCAGCCCAGCCCTGCTTGGTCGCCTCTTCTATATCGAGGTCTGTAGCGACTATCTCACAGCCGCGCTGAGCCATTACCGCAACCAGGGGTTCTTTGCCGACACCAAAACCCAGCCCACGCCTGCCTGGTGACATCATTCCTGCCTCAGATAGAGCTTGGAGGATATAACCGTACTCCCATACCTTGCGGTGGAAGATAGGCGGGTGAGGCAGACGAGTCTCTTGACACCAGTACACAAAGGCATCTGAGCGACACTGCGCCTCGGTAGCCATTTGCGAAACGGGATTAGTGAGGCTCGGCTCATCGTTGATAATAACTAGGTGGTGATTAATGGCAGTTGTCGCACCATTTTTCTGAATCATAAAATAGTACCGCTCCCTAAGTTGAATGGAGTTCTGAGTTTGCTGTAATTTTCTCTTTCCGCTTCTCTCTCAAGTTCAATGCGGTTTGATAAAGTTCCATATCTTCGCTATTGATAGCTGCTAGCTTAGCCAGCAGGTTCTTGTCACTCAACACATTGTTAACATAACCGTGATACCCAGGGTATCTATTTTTGTTATGCCAACCAATTTCTACCTCTGGCAAACCTAGCATTTCTCTAAGATCATTTAGGTCGTCGCGGAAAAATTCTTGGATGCCGACAAAGTAAAAATCACTTAGCTTCATTCCCTGAGCGCACCTTGACATCAAGTTCTGGGTTGCCGATAACTCAGCAAATTCCAGCAGACTCGGCTTGGTTTGACTGACATATTTCTGAAATTCATCCTCAGCAAGGTCAGTCCACATACTAATAGAATCACAATACCAGGAAATTAACCGAGTAATTGGATTCCTCAACCAAATTATCGAGGGAACAGAATTCAAAAAACATCCTTTATACTTGACAGCAGGAAAATTGCCGTGAATTATTCTAGTTTCTTGATTGATCCAACCTTGTTGCACGATAGTAGCTAAAGACATATTTTTGTATTCTTTAACTAATTTATCGCTACCATAAACCTGTTCTAAAATCTTGCCAAACGTTACGCCTGCTGTTTTTGGTATGTGTACGGAAATAAATTTTACTTCCGAAGCTAAGGGCAAAAATCCTTCCTCCACCAGCTTCCACAAAGCCTTAAATTCCGGTGAATCCCGCATTTCACAGAGGAATTGCTGACGTGTGAACCTGCCATCATGTAAAACTTGGATGTAGGTTTCTTTGCCTTCGCGATCTGGTTCGCGTTTTAGATAGGCATGATAAGCTACTTCCAGAAAATCTCCATTGTTCAGGATCTCAGTTTCTTGCAAAAATTCTGAATCGTTAATTTGAGGGAGTTGAAATTGAGATTGCTCTAATTGCCTGCGAATCCCAATTTTCATAATATGTTGCAGGCGGTTTCTAATGGTGCGGCCAACTGCCTGCGGACTCAGTAAAGACTTAATCTCCCTAGCGGCTCTGGCTCCTACTTGCTCAGCTTCTTTATAATGGTGAAAAACATACTCCATTAAGGATGCCGCATGGTCAATATCAGGTTCGGCCCAGACACTACCTTTTGGGTAAGGCCCATAATCTTCAGTAGTTGTAACTAGGTCATATTTCACCAGGAAACTATTCCCTACATTCATAAATTCAACATTGGAGGAGTATGCAGTAGCGATCGTAGGTTTTCCATAAAACATCGCTTCAGCCATTGTCAAGCCAAAACCCTCTGAACGATGCAGCGACACATAACAATCACAACAGTTAACTAAGGAATGGATTTCTTCTTTTTTTAAATCTCCTTCTATAAACCGAATAGATGACCATTCTTTTGCCGATTTCAAAAGTTGTTCTTGCTGCTCTTTAAACTGTGGATGCGGTCGGAATTTAATCACCAATAGTACATCATTATTTAGTTTATCAAAAGCTCGTTGAAATGCCTCTACTGTAGCTATTGGATTTTTTCTTTCAAATATGCTTCCAAAGTCGAACATGAACAAAAAAATAAATTTATTTTGGGGTAATCCTAAAGCTTCTTTACCCAATGATGATTGTGGAAGATAAATGCTAGGTGCTACTTTTAGAACTGGAATAGACGACACCTTAGCAATGGCTTCAGCCGTGTAATGGCTATAAGTCCATATCTCATCAAATAAATCAAAAGCACCTTGCCAAAAATAGGGAAATGTTGGCAGTTCCCAAGCCCAAAATCCTATATTGTATCTACCCTGAAAGTATTCAGAACCAATTTGCTCGATATGGACTGAATTAGGATTGGCATGAACAATGTTGATTGGATACGGATTATTGTCCGAAAAATCTGTGTATGTAGAATCTAAGTTCCGCTGCGAACTTTCTTTAATATCCTTAAGCGAAAAGGGAATGCCTGCTGCTTCTATTGCTCTGATTGTACCTCTCATTCCTTCGCCCAGACCAAATTCACCTGTCACATGACCTACAAGATTGACACCAAAAGTATAACTTACTGTTTGATTGAACATAGTCAATTTTACCCTCCTGATAATTGTGAATACAATTTAACCTTTAAAAGTAACTGTTTTTTCGTCATCTTCAGCAATGATTGATCGCCCTATTAGCACAGTGTTCTAAGTTTAGCAACGAACACAACGTCAGATTGGGATCACAGGTTACTAGCAATCCCAGTCTAGTGCATCGCAATTACACTCTTGCCACTATGAAGACCGCGACGCATCAATTCATTCCATTCCGCTGAGTTAATCAAGGAGTTGGTATCAAGGTGATATCCCTTTTCTGAACTGAAGTGGGCAAAACTCTCTAACCATTTTAATACTGTTTCTGTTCCTGAGAAAGGGGTACACTTTAATGATTCCTTTAGAAAGTGAGCCATACCTTTGATATCACCTTTGTGATGAGCGTGCCAAGCCTCCCACACCAGCAGTTTGTAATCCAACTGGATTCGTAAGTCAGAATGTCCAACCATAGCTTCCTGAAACTGTAGTTTTTCGCCTTGAGCCTGAGTCTGGTGTAGTTGAGACTGGGATTGATCCAATTCAGCCTGAGTCTGATGCAGTTGAGCCTGAGTCTGATGCAGTTGAGCCTGAAATTGTTCCCTGTCAGCCTGAGCCTGGTGCAGTTGAGACTGAGACTGCTCCAATTTAGCCTGAGCCTGATGCAGTTGAGACTGAGATTGTTCCAATTCACCTTGAGCCTGTTGCAGTTGAGCCTGAAATTGTTCCTCTTCAGCCTGAGCCTGGTGTAGGTGAGACTCAGATTGCTCCAACTTTTCCTCAGTCTGGTGCAGTTGCAATTGGGATTGCTCCAATTCACCCTGAGTTTGCTTCAACTCTTCCTGAGTATGATGCAGTTGCAATTGGGATTGCTCCAACTCTTCCTGAGTATGATGCAGTTGCAATTGGGATTGCTCCAACTCTTCCTGAGTATGATGCAGTTCCAACTGAGATTGCTCCAATTCTTCCTGAGTATGATGCAGTTCCAACTGAGATTGTACCAATACAGATTGAGTCTGGTGCAGTTGCAATTGAGATTGCTCCAATTCACCCTGAGTCTGGTGCAGTTGAGACTGAGATTGCTCCAATTCACCTTTAGTCTGGTGCAGTTGAGCATGGGATTGCTCCAATTCACCTTTAGTCTGGTGCAGTTGAGACTGAGATTGCTCCAATTCACCTTTAGTCTGGTGCAGTTGCAATTGAGATTGCTCCAATTCACCTTTAGTCTGGTGCAGTTGAGTATGGGATTGTTCCACTTCACCCTGAGTCTGGTGTAGTTGCAACTGGGATTGTGCCAATTGACTCTGTGCTTGGTGCATTAGCACTTTGTATTGCTCCAATTCACCCTGAGTCTGGTGTAGTTGCGCTTTGTATTGCTCCAATTCAGCCTGAATCTGGTGCAGTTGCACTTTGTATTGGTCCAATTCTATCCGAGTCTCGTATGGCATATGATAATAGAGAGGGGTAGGCTCAACTTTTAAGTTTATCTGAAAGTTTGTTGAAAGTTTGGAAAGTTCTATAACGGCGATCGCATTTGCAAAGGGGAAAGGATGGTTGTACTCTACATTACCAAGTTCTATCTCTTCTATTTCTCCCCAAAGCATTTTGACGCTATCCTTTGTTGGATCTCTATTAATTAATCTTAAAAAACTTGTACGGATTGCTTCTTGAGGAATTCCATATTTTTTTAAGAGTGCCAGATACTGCGCGCTGAACTGAATGTACCATCCTCCATCCGTAAGGGTTCCAAAGGGAACTGTAATCAATGCTTTTCCCTCAATAGCCAGCAAATCGTAGATCTTGGCGATCGCCTTCAGTGGAGCTTCCATATCGCGAATTTCTGTAGACTCACCGTAAGCACCCTGCGGATCAAGTCCCTGACCTATATGTTCTACGGTAGAAATTGAAACTATAGCATGATATTTTTCGTCAGATTCAAGTGTCATTAAATCTTCATTGTCCACGCCTATATCTATTTCAAATTTGTCTATAATTCTTCTTTTAATAACCCCCATCTGTTCGCCTAGTGAGCTTTCATAGCGAGAAAGTACGTTTCCCACTTCAAGAACACGGTCGGAATTTTGGAGATCGATCAGCCAATTAAACCCGATCGGAACTTCCACCGCTCTTTCCGAAGGATTGTTATACGGTATGCGATTATAATATAACTCTTTGCCTTTAAATAAAAAGGTTTTTTGCCAGTTTGTCATTTTTGCTGCTCCTTTTCCTTTGTCTGTTTTTTTAAAAGAAACTGGATTATTTTGGTTGCTTAATTGACTTAATTGGTACTGAGCCCGATTCCATCCTGCTAGAATTGGCTGTACTAAACTTGATTCTTTTCTCCGCTTTGCTCTCAAAACTAATGCTTGTTCATAAAGTTCTATATCTTGGCGATTATTTTCTACTAACTTGCTGATAATTGTTTTGTTAGTTAATACATTTTGTACATCATGTTGGTATTTAGGATTGGGATTAATATTTTCCTGAAATATCCTAACTTCGGGCCAACCAAGTATTGTTTTTAGTTCTAACAAGTCTTCTATAAAAAACTCTTGCAAGCCTACAAAATAAAATTCGTCTAGCATCTTTCCACAAGCATTTTGACATAATATATTTCTCAGTTCCGGTTGCTCTGAAAATTCATATATACCCATTTGCGATTGTTGCAATTTTCCTACTATGGTGTCATCACCTTTCTGTAAAGGGAGATATCGCCAGTAGAAATAGAGGGAAACCAATAAATAAATCGGGTGCCTCAACCAAATAATTCTTTTAGCTTCTGGGAAAAAGCTTTCATACTTGCTGATAGAAAAATGACCGTTAATGGCTCTGATTTGTGACGGAATTTCACTAGGCTTGTAAACTCTCGGTCTAGACACCTCTAAATAATCATAGTAAATATTTTCCGCTCCATAAACTTGTTTTAAGACAGATTGAAAAGTTGCTCCTGCTGTTTTGGGGACGTGAACAGCAATTAGTTCAACCATAATAATACCTCCTTGCCTATCTAAACAATCTTCACTTTACTTGAACAATTTTTACTGGAACGGAAAACAATTTCCTAGATTATGTTTTCCTTTAAATAGATATCTTTCTGCTACATTAAACACCTCACCTTTAGTCAATCTAAAACTCAACCCAATTTTCGCATATTCCATAACTACATTAAGATTAGCGAATCAAATTAGGACGGATAAATCTTGGATTTTTATATTTTCTAAATTGCTTATCATTTATCCTGCTTTGCCTTGACCATCATTTTTACTACATCGTGCATCTTATATTTTGCCTGCCAACCTAATTTTTCCTTTGCCTTAGCAGGATTGCCTTTGCCAAGTGCAATTTCTGTCGGTCTGTACAGACTCGTATCTATAACTGTATGTTCTTCCCAGTCTAATCCCAAACTGGCAAAGGCTTGGGCAACAAATTCTTTTAAGGCATGACTTTCTCCGGTGGCGATGACATAATCATCTGGCTCTGACTGCTGCAACATTAAATACATTGCTTCCACGTATTCGGGAGCCCAGCCCCAGTCTCGCTGCACGGAAATATCCCCCAATTGCAACTTTTCTGGACTACCGGCCGCAATCCGGCAAGCTATGGATACGATTTTTTGGGTTACGAAACGTTGTGGTCGTAGTGGCGACTCGTGATTAAACAGGATACCAGAACAAGCAAACAGATTGTAGGCTTCGCGATAGTTCGCTACTTCCCAAAATGCTGTTGCTTTGGCAACTGCATAGGGACTTCTGGGGTGAAATGGGGTACTTTCTTCAGCGGCTTTGCCTCCGGTGTCGCCAAAACACTCACTTGAACTGGCATTATACAATTTAATCTTGCCCCCTGTAAACCGAATTGCCTCTAGGAGATTGAGTGTCCCGGTGGCAATGCTTTCTAGGGTTTCCACTGGTTGCTCGAAGGACAGTCCCACGGAAGTCTGACCTGCTAGATTGTAAACCTCATCTGGCTCGATTTTGGCAAGCACCTGTAAAACGCTGCGAAAATCATTGAGGGACATGGATTCTAGCTTTACTGAGTTACGAATGCCTAAACGGGTGAGGTTGTTGAAGGTTGACATTTGGGCATCTCGCGAGGTACCACAGACTGAGTAGCCTTTATCTAGGAGTAATTTGGCTAGATAAGCTCCATCTTGACCGGATATACCACAAATTACTGCTTTTTTCATAGAATTGCCTCTAAAAACTCTCTGATGACTCTGGCCTCTTTGGTGCTTGCTTAGTTTAGTACATATGCAGGTACACTGAAGGCACATTTTGCTAGTTGACTTGACATTTGGATCGAGTGTTCCCTAGTATATGTGACTATGTGTAATTTTTTTTCAAATCAGGAACTTTGCAAAACCGTCTATAGTCGTCTGTCTATAGTCTTGTATGGCGTACAAGGTTTGAAATTAGAAACGATTAAAGAGGGAGCTACACTGTATTGATTTGAAGTTCAGATTGGTGAATCTTTGTCAAGCTCATAAACTCGTATTGTGTGGCATCATTATTTAAGCTAAAAGAACAGCCCTAGTCAAACTGAGAATATAACTAGATAAAAAATAAATTGAAATGAATACAAACGAAACTGCGACTATATATTTGAATAATGGGAAACAATTTTTAGAGGAAGGTAATTTGGAGGAGGCGATCGCAGCTTACCGCCATGCGATCGACTTAAATCCTGAGATTTCTTGGTCTTACCACCATTTAGGGGAAGCCCTGACTAAGCAAGGCAAGCTGGAGGAAGGGATTGCAGCTTACTGCCGCGCTATAGAACTCAACCCGGATTTCTCTTGGTCTTACCACCATTTAGGGGATGCTCTAGCTCAGCAAATGCAACCAGAGGAGGCCGCAACCGCTTTCCGTAAAGCCATTGAACTCAATCCGCAACATTTCGGTTCTTACTGCGGGTTAGGTGAGAGCTTAGCTAAACTGGGTCAGCTAGATGAAGCGATCGCGACTTATCGGCAAGCGGAAAGTTTGAACCCAGGGGCGGACTGGATTCACAATAAATTAGGGGAAGTTCTGCAACAACGAACTAAATTGGATTTGCAGGGGGCGATCGCATCGTACTATAAAGCCATTGAGCTAAACCCAGATAATACGGAACCTTACTATAAACTCCTAGAACTCCAACCCGATAGCTTTGAAGTTTATTGCCAGCTAGGAAAGAGATTAGTAAAACATGAGCTGTGGGAAAAGGCGATCGACTGCTATCGTCTTGCTTGTAAACTAAATCCAGATTCTTATGAGTCTCATCAACACTTAGGAGAAACTTTATATCGTTGGACGCAGCTCAATCTAGAACTTGTACGCTCCAATCCAGATACGGGAAAAATCCTTCTCAAAAAACGCCATAAAGATGCGTGTGAAATGGACCTGCATCAAGTCAATGATGAAGCTTTTTTACAAGCTGCTGAGTCCCTCAATGAATCAGATTTTGTACAAGAAGTTTACCGCGCATACTTGAAGCGCGAACCCCAGGGGAATGAGAAAGAAACATATGCAAAAAATCTCCAGGATGGTGCGATATCCCGCCAGATCATCCTCAGTGGATTTCGAGGTTCACAGGAATTTTCCTACGTTTTAACTAAGTATCCATATATAGAGTACGAGATAGCTTGTCGGTGGCGCGAGTTAGAAATTAGCCATGAATACTCAGCAGAAGAAATTGCTTGCTACGAACGAGCTATTTCCCTGAATCCAGAGTCATATAAATCTTGGTACGACTTAGGTCAATCGCTAACAAGACAAGGAAAATCTACTGAGGCGATCGCAGCTTACCAAAAAGCTGTACAGGTTGGGGTCTTTTTGGCTCAAAACAATAGGGTAGAAGAAGCCCTTTCTTGCTACCGAAAAACTATAGAGATTATCCCTGAACAAACTAATATTTACTCAGACTTAGTAATAGGTTTGTTAAAACAGGGACTACTAGATGAGGTACTTGCTTGCTCCTCAGAGGCGCTCAAGACATCAATTAATAGTGCTGTGACTTATCATCATAACTTATCGATACTCATGGCACAACAAGGTATGATACACGAAGCTATAGTCTGTTTTCAGAAAACACCACATATCCCAGCCGATAGTGAAGGGAATCTCTGCGATCAGATATGGAATGAATTAAATCAACTCAACCCACTCAATGAAACTAATATTGATTGGCACGCAGAAATCAAACCAAAAGCAGCCGAGGAATATTTCAGCCTAACAAGCCGATACAAAATCATTACACATACATTGGAAAATTCTGATGATAGGAAGTATCTGGAAAAAATAGGACTGTCACTAGCGAATGTGAAACTAATAGCACAAGACAACTTTCTCTTGGAAGAAATTTATATCAAGAGTTTTGCCGATTCTCCAAAACATCTGCATCAGCCAATGAGACTAACTTTGCCGTATCAGCAAGTTCTCTTAGAAACTGGTTACGTTTATGCAGTTTGTCCTTTCAGCAGCAAGATTATTAGGTCTAATCAATCATTTATTATCAATCATCAAGAAGTGGGGCACCATGATTTGCAAGGTTTTCTTTACCGCTTTGTAGGAAAGGAAATATTTTATTTAATGACAGGGTGCCCAAATGGTGAAAAGTTGTTAATTTATATACCAAGATTAGAGCTAATTATTAACCTCAATCCTGTGTTAGTCGGTTTTGCACGCTCTGTAGAAAGTATCAATAAATTCAAAAGTTACATGATAAGTTATTGGCAACAAGTTCTAAAATATATATCAACAGAAGCTAAACAAGTAGTCGATGTTATAGGTTTAGGCTTCAATATAGGACATTATTTTTGGCAAGACCTAGCGGGTATTCATGTTCTCATAGAGAATGAAATTCAGCATAAACTTGATAAAATCCTGACAGGACCTGGTGACTACTTCAATTGTCGAGAAGTTTTTCCAGAATTTCCTGCTGACAAGTTTATTGAAGTTGAAGATGTTTGGGATCTTTTTAAAACTGTATTGGATAATAATTATGTTGCTTTCAGGGCAAATGGTATATTTATTACGGAGCAATTAGTAAAGAGAGTATGCGATGCTTCCATGAAAAAATGTACTCAAGATTTTTTGACACAAGTGAAACAAGCTAAGGAGCATTTCCCACTTCTCGGTTTCCAAATTCGCACCAGTAGTAGGGTATGGCTAGGTCAATCAGAAGGAATAGCGAATATTATTACAAACTTATATTCGGATTTTCCGAATTTGGGAGTTGTGTTTGATGGGTGGTCTTTGACAGGAAAAGAGGATTCTCTAAGTACGAGCTGGTCTACAATTAAAAAGGAGAAAGCTATAATGGAAGAAATAGTTGCTCTTATCCCTCCTAGCATCAATACCTATAGTGCAATCGGTGCCACGACTTTTGAAACTGTCAATTGGTGGACTCAAGCTATACAGATAGGTGTGACTAGCTTGGGCGCTGGTATGACTTTTTCATCATGGATAGCCAATAATCCCAATATTGTTGTTCACGCATCTACCTTTATGATGAATTCCTTTGGTAATCACCTAAGCCATCCGACTTTTAGAGAAAATTTAAAAGCGCAAGTATTACTTCCTAATGAATATATTACTGATGGTATTAATAACAATTATGATTGCGATTGGCGGTTTATTTATAATGAGATAGTTAAATTATTAAATAAAATGGAAATGAGCTGATGTTTTTTCTCATAAGTTAGTGTGAGCAAGGTACTCACACTATATAATAGACATGATTTAAGTGCGTCGCAACCAAGCGCCCGGCCAGTGAGTCACATTCTCCGTCAAATCACTCTCGCTAAACGGCCACTTAGGTTGTTCCAACACAAATTCAGGATGCTTTTCTGCAAACTCAGCAGCCGCCGCAGTAGGATGATCCCACTTCCAGTCAGGATTCCCACGCGGCACATCATCCAAATCCTTCATAATCCCATCGGTGGCAATTATATAGGAACCTGGTGTCACAAAACTGCAATAAGCCTCTAACTCGTCAGCAACGTGCTGTTTTGTGTGACACGAATCAAGAATTACCAAGACAGTCTCCCCTGGATTTACCAGTTTTTTAACTTGCTCTACAATACTGGTATCTGTAGAACTGCCTTCAACTAAAGTAATGAACGATGACAGTTCGTGTTCCTCTATAGCTTTGCGATTGTGAGGGCGAATTTCAATATCAACTCCTACCACCCTACCCTTGCCCATTGCTTTAAAAAGGCTAGCGTAATAAATCAGAGAGCCACCGTGAGCCACCCCGGTTTCAATAATTACATCGGGTTTAACCTGATAGATAACTTCTTGAATGCGAATCAAATCTTCAGGGAGTTGCAGCAAAGGGCGACCCAACCAACTAAATGTATAAGAATATTTCTGATTCCATCCAATTTTAACCCACTGAAGCGATATGAGTTCAAAAGCCTCTTTGGTATAAAGGTCTAATACCTGCTTCTGGTTATCAATTTCACAAGTCAGTGTTTTTTCAGTTGTATCAATTGTCAATTTCATAAATTACTCCACTAATAGGTCAATGTTTAAGTTGGATGCCTTTAATAAGACTAAATTTTCTTGATGATAATTCGGGTTCATCAAAATAGCAGTTGTAATTCCTCGATCGGCTATATCCTGATAGCTGACAATCGGGTGAGCAGCCCCAGGGATATATTTACCTTGTTTATTCGGGTTCAGATCAATAATGCAGTCAATCCATTTACGATCGGGATCTATTATGTTAGCAAAAGTTACACCTTTAGCTCCAGCCCCCCAAAGAGCAACTTTTCCTTGGCTAGCTAATTCTTGAATCTTAATTTCCCACTTGCTAATCAGTTCGCGTTCTGATGTCGCAAACTCGTTAGCTAAAGTTGAAATTAATGCTGGTTTTTTCGTGATCGCAGGTTTTTGGGGCGGAATCGTAGCTTCTAACCACAGATATTGCCCTTCAAATATATGCTCTACGCTCTCAACTTGAAAACCGGATTCTTCAAAAGCCGTCGCTAGAGACTCTGCCGTAAAGTAGGAACAATGTTCGTAGAAAAAATCCCAGATTACTTGATTGCGGAGTATCCATTCGACGCAAGGTGTTTCAAAGAAAACGCGAGCATTGGGAGAATAAACTAAAGCTTGTCGGACAGAAAAAAGTAAGTTCAAAGGATCGGGAACGTGTTCGATCACGTGACGACAAACAACCACATCAGCATGAATATTAGCACACTCTGAATCATAGTAACGCTTCTCAAACTTCAGGCGACCGTCAAGAACAGTTTCTGCCCCGACATAGCTTGGATCAAACCCATAACCGGTATTTCCCCATTCCTCAGATTCTACGAGCTTCCTTAAAAAGGATCCCTTACCGCAGCCAACTTCCACAACCGAGCAATTCTGAACATTTTTATCATAGATTAGAGAGCGGGCAAGTTCGGAAATATAACTCTCAAAAGATGGCGAATAAGTCTGGGTATTATCATACTCCTTGCCATAACTCAACTTGGAACCATCAAAATCCTGATTAAAAATAAATCCACAGTCTTCACAAACTGCTAGAGTTAGATTTCCACGATTTATTTCTATAGCAGATATTCTATCTGCCATAACTAAGTTTTGATGGACGGGTACGCTACCTCGAACTAAAAATGGGGCTATTAAGTTAGAATCGCAAATAGGACATCTTTGCATACTTAATATCCATTTATCGGGAAAGATTTATAATTTTTTGTATGTGTCAGCATCAGTTTCAAGATTTTCACTAATTACTTAATTTTTAATCCTATATAATTTGAATTTTCCCACCAGATTATAGCCTGCCTTAATCCCATTTCCAAACTCAACTTTGACTGCCAACCCACCTCATTCGATAAACGAGTCACATCAGCCACTAACAAAGGCGCTTCTGTTGCAGCAGACGGAATAGCACCTAACCGAACTAAATCCGATCGCCCAATCATATCAGCTATTTGATAAACAACATCTTTAATCGCGATCGCCCGTCCAGATCCAATATTAACAGCTCCTGTCACATCACTCTCCAAAAGAGCCACAAAAGCATCAGCCACATCCTGTACATACAGAAAATCACGAATTTGATTACCGTGAGAGCAGCGAGCAGGCTCTCCCTTCAAGAGAGAAACAATCACTGAAGAAACCAGCCGATTGGGGTACTCGCCAGCACCGTAGGGAAAGAAAATACGTCCCCAAGCACTGCTCAGACTTGTCGTCTCCGAATAGCAACTCACCATCTCCTGCAAAGCATTTTTACAAATACCGTAAGGAGTATCTGGATTTCTCGGCGTGACAAATTCCGAGCAATAACCGTACTTCCAATCATACTCCGCGCAGGTTCCACCCATGACAACGCGATCGCCCCCTTGCTCTCGAAATTGCCTCAACAATTCCAAACTTGCCTGCACCCACAAAAAATTATCCTCAGACTTCCAGTATTGTCCAGGCACTGTATAACACCAGGCAAAATGTAGCAAATGTGTAGGTTTTACTTGACAAACTAACTCTTTAATGGATGTATGGTCTAACAAATTGGCCAGATGCCAAGTACAATCCAAATTGACATCAGGCAAGGTCTTAGAAGCGACAGCATGAACCTCAAACCCGCGTTCCACGAGCGTCGGAAGCGAGTGTCTGCCAACAAAACCCCCTGCACCCGTAACCAGCACTTTTTTCATAGCACAAAATCCGGGAAATTTCGATCTTTTTCTGAAATTACGCGTCCAGATATCTCCGGCCAATCAATACTAAAAGCCGGATCATCCCACCGCACTCCCCTTGCTAATTCAGAATAATAAAACTCCGACATCTGGTAAAAAACCTCAGTATTGTCTGCCAAAGTTTGACAGCCGTGAGCCATACCTTCAGGAATATATATCGCCTTGCGATTTTCCGAGTTTAGCTCTACTGCAAACCACTCTTGAAAAGTAGGAGAATCGGGACGCAAATCGATAATTACATCATAAATTCCCCCTTTGATACATCTAACCAACTTCACTTCTTCGTGAGGTTTAGCCTGGTAGTGCATCCCCCGCAAAGTACCCTTTTTGAGGTTAAAAGAAATATTGCACTGCACCAAGTTAGGATTCAAACCATGTTCGGCAAACTCCTTTTGACACCAACTGCGGGCAAAAAATCCCCTCTCATCTGCTATGGGTTCAACCTCAATAACATAAGCTCCCTTGAGCTTCGTCTCAGTAAACTTCACCCGATTACCTCCACTTGAGGAATCAACACAACAAACTTACCTCCCCACTCGCGGATATAATCCATCTGACTTACTATCTCATCCTTAATGTTCCAAGGCAATATCGCCAAATAATCCGGTTTAGTCTCGCGAATTTTGTCTGGATGATATATCGGAATCTGGGTTCCCGGTAAAAACAAACCCTGCTTGTGCGGGCTTAAATCCACCGTATAATCAATCAAATCCGTGCGGATACCGCAGTAATTCAGCAGCGTATTTGCCTTCGCCGGTGCCCCATAGCCCGCAATTGATTGACCTTGGTTTTTCGCATCAATTAGGAAACTCAGCATTTGACGTTTAGTAGACTTAACCTGTTCGCCAAATCCTACATAAATTTCAATCTGGTTGAGCCCTGATTGAATTTCTTTTGCTTTCAATTCGGTGATGCTATCGCTAATTTTTCCATCGACCTCACTATGCCTCCCGTAAATCCGCAGAGAACCCCCGTGCGTCGGTAATTCCTCCACATCAAACAAAGTTAAACCATGACTTGCAAAAACTTTCTCAACTGTCAACAACGAAAAATAAGAGAAATGCTCATGGTAAATCGTGTCAAACAGATTGTCTTGAATTAGTCGCAACACATGAGGAAACTCCATTGTCAAGACGCCATTTGGTTTCAGGAGAATTTTCATCCCCGCCACAAAATCATTCAAGTCAGGCACGTGAGCCAACACATTATTTCCCAGCAACAAATCTGCCTGCTTCCCTTGTGAAACCAACTCTTTAGCCGTTTTCACGCCAAAAAACTTGACTAAAGTTGGAATCCCTTTTTCCTCAGCCACCTTAGCTACATTTGCAGCAGGTTCAATCCCCAATACTGGAATTCCTTGCTGCTGAAAATACTGGAGTAAGTAGCCATCATTGCTAGCGAGTTCGATTACCTGACTGGTTTGGTTAAATCCAAACCTCTCCACCATCAACTCTGTGTATTTCTGAGCATGGCGCAGCCAAGAGTCTGAATAGGAAGAAAAGTAAGCATAGTCACTAAAGATGCTATCCGGGGATTCAAACTCTTCTAACTGCACTAAAAAACAATTAGCACAGACATAAGTATGGAGTGGATAGAATTTTTCAGCACAATTCAGATGCTCTTGAGATAGAAAAGCATTCGCTAGCGGCGACATCCCCAAATTTACAAAAGTATGCTCCAATGGGTGACTACAAAAACGACATTTAGATGTCACAGAATTAACCCCTTTTAAAAGTTTTGAGTTTTAAGGTACATCCGTAGGGTGCGTCAGATCCGAAAAACTTGTTAAAATCGAAATAATCAATGTCTGACGCACCCTACAACAACTTGATGTTACGGTGACACTTGGCTTAAGTCATACCTGAATCACACGTTGATAAAACAGGGACTTTCGTCCATCAAAAATTGCTCGTACCACTCAATTGTTTCTTTCAACCCTTCTTCTAGAGGATATTTAGATTCCCAACCGAGCATTCTTCGCGCCTTATCTGCCGAGAGATACTGATGTTTAATTTCATTCTTTGCCCGATTCAATACGACAGGCTCTAAATGACTCTTACCCATCAATCTCAAAACATGGTCTACCATACCTCGGACAGAGATTTGAAGCTCGTTACTGAAATTAAAGGCTTCTCCCAAAATTTCTTTCCTGTCCATTTGTTCTGCCAAATGGAGATAAGCTAAAACCCCGTCCTTCGCATAGAAATAGTCCCGAATAAAAGTGCCATCACTACGAATGACTACTGGCTTTTCTCGTAATGCCGATCGAATAGTAGACGGAACAATGCGATTGAAATTCAAATCCCCACCGCCGTAAAAGTTCCCGCAGCGAGTAATGCAAACAGGCAAACCATAACTGATATAATAAGCACGACTGATTAAGTCAGCACAGCTTTTAGAAACATCGTAAGGGTGTTCTCCTTGCAGCGGAGTTGTTTCACTGTAAGGCAAAACTTGCTGGTCTCCATAGGCTTTATCGCTTGATGCTATGACAATTCGACTCACACCACCAACACGGCGACAAGCTTCTAGAATATTCCAAGTACCTTTAATATTCGTTTCAAAAGTTGCCAGTGGCTCTCTATTTGCAACTCCCACAATAGTCTGAGCTGCTAAGTGAAACACCGTATCTATTTCATATTCATTAATCGCTCGTTCTACCGTTGGCAAATCTTCGACACAACCGCGAACAATATTAATTTGCTTGTACCACTCTCCAGCATAAAGTCGGGATTGGGGTATCAAGTCACGGACTAATCCCGTTACCAAAGCTCCTCTTTCCAGCAACTCAGCCACTAACCAGTTACCCAAAAGACCTGTGCAACCTGTTACCAATACCGATCGATCGCGCCAAAATTCACTCATTCCCACACCTTCCAAGGAGCCTCTCCATTATCCCACAGTTCATTCAAATACTTATACTCGCGGTAAGTGTCCATTGCAAAAAAGAAGCCTTGGTGGCGGTACGCCATCAATTGTCCTTCCGCTGCTAACCGCTCTAGTGGCTCCCGCTCCAGAAAACAATCATCCCCGCTTAAAGCCTCAAATATGCTGCGATGAAGTACCAAAAATCCGGCACTAGCCCAGCCATCTATTTGAGGTTTTTCGGTGAATTCCAGAACTTTGCCTTGGTTGTCCACATCTAAAATACCATATCGAGATGTTGGGCGAACCGTACTAACAGTTGCCAGCTTACCATGAGCCTTGTGAAAATCTACCAACGCCCCAATATCGATATCAGCAACTCCATCACCATATGTCACCATAAAGGTATCATCGGTAATGTATTTCTCGACTCGTTTCACTCGCCCCCCAGTCATGCTGTCAGGGCCTGTTTCCGCCAGCGTCACCTTAAAATCTTGCTCCTGGTGTTCCTCGTGATAGGTAATCTGATTTTGGCGACCCAAGCAAATAGTAAAATCATTATTCATCGCTTCATAATTGAGGAAATACTCCTTAATCATGTTGCCTTTGTAGCCCAGACACACAATAAAATCTAGGAAGCCGTAGTGGGCATAGGTCTTCATAATGTGCCAGAGAATCGGTCGCCCGCCCACATCAACTAAGGGCTTAGGACGAAATTCTGTTTCTTCTCGGAGACGTGTCCCCAAACCGCCGGCTAATATAACTACTTGCATCTTTTCACAGTTTTAAACATCATCAACTAATATCTAGTTACAACAGCGAAATCCTGGGAAGCGAACAGACTCAATATCGCTTTCATATATACGACTGATGACATAACTTAAACTAGGTACATCAGCAGGAATAGCGTCCTTCATCTTTCGATAATCCCGATCGCCACTAATCACACCTTGGTTAGTATAAGCGATCCACTGACCCCGATATTTTTTCAATTCACGGCGATTAGCCTTATACCACTCCTTAGCCGTTGCATATTCTGCCGCCATATTTTCACCCCATAATTTTCCCTCAAACCATCCTCGCCTCCACCATCATCCGCACGACATCGGGCATTTTATACTTCGCCTCCCAGCCCAACTTTTCCTTCGCCTTAGCCGGATTACCCATTCCAAGTGCAATCTCCGTCGGTCTGTAGAGACTCGCATCAGTTACCAAATGTTCCCGCCAATCCAAACCAGCAGAAACAAAAGCTGTCTGCACAAACTCCTCCAGAGGATAACTTGCACCAGTAGCAATTACATAATCATCTGGTTCTTCCTGCTGCAACATCAAATACATCGCCTCCACATATTCCGGCGCCCAACCCCAATCTCGCTGCACCGAAATATTTCCCAAGTGGAGTTTTTCGGAACTACCCGCAGCAATTCGGCACACCACAGATACAATCTTTTGGGTGACGAACCTCTCCGGGCGCAGCGGTGACTCGTGATTGAACAAAATACCAGAACACGCAAACAAATTGTACGCTTCCCGATAATTTGCTACTTCCCAAAATGCTGTAGCCTTCGCCACTGCGTAAGGACTTCTGGGGCGAAAGGGCGTATTTTCATCGGCAGGATTGCCTCCGGTATCCCCAAAACATTCGCTAGAACTGGCGTTGTAAAGTTTAATTTTGCCGCCTGTAAACCGAATTGCTTCTAACAGATTTAATGTTCCGGTGGCAATGCTTTCGAGGGTTTCTACTGGTTGTTCAAAAGACAGGCCGACGGAACTTTGACCTGCTAGATTGTACACTTCGTCGGGTGCAATTTTTGCCAATACTTGCAAGACGCTGCGAAAATCGTTGAGAGACATGGATTCTAGTTTTACTCTGTCCCGGATTCCCAAACGGGCAAGGTTTCCGAAACTAGACATTTGGGCGTCCCTGGAGGTGCCACAAACTTCATAACCTCGATCGAGCAACAGTTTAGCTAAATAAGCTCCATCTTGACCTGATATACCACAAATTAGCGCTTTTTTCATATAAATTTTTACAATCAAACTCTAGCTTAACGGTTGCTATTTTTCCCGTTATTTAACTTTTACCGTCAGAATTTTTATTGTTTTTAGTATTTGGGATTTTTGCAGGACTTACCAGGGCGAGTTTAAGCGCTTACAGCAAACAAATTTTAGGACTTACGCCGGGGACTAAAGAAACCGGGTTTTTTACCGATATTAAGGGTTTGAACCAAATATTTTGGTAAAAAAACCCGGTTTCTGCCCACCCGTGCGATATCGCGAAATCTGGCTTATAGCCTAGGCCAGATCCCCCTAAATCCCCCTTCAGAAGGGGGACTTTGAGAAGAGTCCTGTTCCCCCCTTGGGAAGGGGGGTTAGGGGGGAGCTGGGCCTAAGCATCAGACAGTAGACCGATATTACTGTACTGGTTATTTTTACCAGAAAGAATTGGTTGAAAGCCGGAACCCGGAGCGGGAGAAATTAAAATCAGACTATTCATTACTCCAATCCTCTTCCTTCTAGGTAGAGGTCGCTCTCCCATGGTCAACTGTCAACTGTCAACTGTCAACTGTTGAACTTCTGCCTTCAGATACTAGGCTTCCCACCGTTGGGCGACCAATTCAGCCAAGTCAACTACGCGCTGGCTGTAGCCCCATTCATTGTCGTACCAAGCCAAAACCTTTACCATATCGCCATCCATCACCAGCGTCAAGCTGGAATCCAGGATCGAAGAGGCATCATTTCCTCGATAGTCGCAAGAAACTAAAGGCAAATCGTTATACTCCAAAATCCCTTTCATGGAACCAGCAGCAGCTTCCTTAAACACTTGATTTACTTGCTCGGTAAAAGTCTTTTTCTCTACCTGAGCCACAAAATCAACTACCGACACATTGGGAGTCGGCACGCGCATGGCAATACCATTTAACTTACCCTTTAATTCTGGAATCACCAAAGCTACAGCTTGAGCAGCACCAGTAGAAGTAGGCACAATATTCATTGCCGCCGCCCGCGCCCGCCGCAAGTCGCGGTGGCTGGCATCGAGCAAGCGTTGGTCGCCAGTATAGCTGTGAGTAGTGGTCATCATGCCTTTGACGATGCCAAAATTTTCGTGCAGCACCTTGAGTACAGGAGCCAGACAGTTAGTCGTACAGCTAGCATTGCTGATGACAGTGTAGTCACTGTGCTTGTAGTTGTGGTGGTTGACTCCCATTACATAGGTGCCAACTTCTGGGCCTTTGCCGGGAGCGGTAATTAGCACTTTTTTTGCACCGGCAGTGATATGCTTCGATGCACCGGCCTGGTCAATAAAGACGCCAGTTGATTCAATAATTAGATCGACACCCCAATCTTTCCAAGGCAAGTTTAGGGGATTGCGATCGCTCACGCATTTAACTGTCTTGCCGTTGAGAGTAATGGAATTTTCATCGGCGCTGATGTCCACGCCTTTTAATGTTCCCATCATGGAATCGTATCTCAGCAAGTGAGCATTACTTCTGGGATCGGAAGTGTCATTAATAGCTACCAACTCTAGCTGGCTGTTTTCACGGCCCAGCCAGCAGCGCGCAAAACTGCGCCCAATACGCCCAAAACCATTGATCGCGACTCGAATCACCTTAGTACCTCCTAACGATGGCAGCCCTTAGCTCAGGCTGAATTTTTGACAAAAATTAAGAATTGACTTATGAGACAAGATCATATCGCAAAGGCTGATCCTTTCTAACTTTTCGTCTGTATTGAAAAAATCTGAAATTTTTGAGAAGGCAGAAATCGCAAGCCATAAGGCCTCCGGCTTTCAGTCCCTGGTTGCTGGTAAATTCGATCGCCCTTTACTGGTAAAGCTGATGGGCCGCAATATAACTCCCGACAACTTCCGGTACTAAGTCGCTCAGATCCCGATGTTCGGCCCAGCAGCGGCGGATGTGGCTCGACGAAATCTCGATCGCGCGCATCGACAGCACCTCCCAACAAATTTCCACATCTAGCAGAGCCATCTGTTCGGCAACTTTAGAGCAAACAGCATTTGTCTCAACCTGCATCCTGTCGCCGGCATCAATGGACACATCCCTCAAACTATCGCCCCACTCAGATGCTGCCCCTATGTCCCCGCTTTCTGCTGTCTGTGCACCTCCCTGACTCGGACGCGGGCCCACCAACCAGTGGCACAACCGGCCGATTTCCGCCGAGCGGTGCCATTTGGGAAGAGTTCTGAAAGCATCGCTGCCAATAATCCAGTACCACCGATCGCCTGGATACATTTTTTGCAAATATAGCAAAGTGTCGATCGCAAAAGAACTGCCCGAAGGATTTACCTCCAACGGCGCTAGTAGGAAGTCTGGGCGATCGCCCAGCGCCAGAGCGAGCATGGAGCGCCGCCGCTCAAAACTTGCCAAATCCGATCGCCACTTGTGAGGAGGAGCGCGATCGGGTACCCAAATCACTCGATCGAGATTAAACTGACTCGCAGCCGCCTGGGCTACCAACAAGTGACCCCTGTGCACCGGGTCAAAAGTACCCCCAAAAATCGCTATTTTCCCCATATTTCCCAAAAATTAGGATTAATTAGGATTAATACAGACAGACATCGCCCAAATTTCATGTTTGTGCGCTTTTACCACTAAGCTCAGTCACTGTTTGACGGCCGTGATTTAATGTATAGCTTGTATATATAACTTTCTCACAAAGATGAGGTACGTTGTTGGGCTTGGGCCCTCTTGGTTTAAGGGGTTATATAAGCTGTCAGTCATACCTCATCTTTTTGAGAAAGGCTATAACTCATTCTCCTCAGATAGGTGAGGTATGACTGTGATTGAAATTATTTGCCTGTATCTTAATGTAATTTATATAAGACTGTAAGAGGGCTGAAGCCCAACAACGTACCTTTATTAAGTGAGAAAATGTATACAGTATGTGAGAAAATACTGTGGTGGCGATCGAGTCAATCTCTGACTTTCAGGAAAAAATGACCGTACCAGCAGATAAATGAGTAAAAAATGAGCGAACTTTTGTCATACGTGGTAGTGTTTGTAAATCCTGATGGGTTTTACCCTCAATCTTCGTACAAAGGTTGTGGGGCTTTTGCTGCCGTATCCCAGCACAGCAGGCGGGTAGAAATAGAAAGAATGCAGGAGATATGCAACCGCCCAAAATTAGTCAGTTAGCCCCGACCCCAGACCCCATTCTCTCTGACCTGCAATTTTCGAGTTGTGACTGTTCCGGAAAACTACTCGGTACTAAGTCATATAGGATACAAGACAAACATCTCTACAAGTCCCACAAATCTAGGGACGCGCAGAGAATTTTGTACAAAATCTCTAGCGAACTGTATCCTGAAAAAACAATTCTTGATATGATATCGCGTGTTATTGGCGTGGTGTGGTGTGTGAGGAGCGAAAATGCCGAGTTCTGTTGATTTCAGCGGGAGACCATTTCATTTCATCGGCATTGGTGGAATTGGGATGTCAGCCCTTGCCTACATTCTAGCGAAACGCAAGTTGCCTGTGTACGGCTCCGATATTAAATCGAGTCACATAACCGAGCGCTTGCAAGAAATGGGAGCTCACATTTTTTGGCGTCAAGACGCCAGCAATTTTGAAATATTTCAAACGGCCCTCAACGTTAGCAGTCCCGATCGCGGGGCAGCCGAAAAGGCCGTATCCTCGGCAGTCGCTGGCACGGTAGGGACTTCCGTGGCGACAGCCGAATCTCTCAAATTGAACGGCAAGGGTTCTGGCCCCCAAGCAATTGTGGGATTGCCTCAAGTAGTATGTTCGACGGCAATTCACCCGGCAAATGCCGAATATCGAGCTGCCCTAGATTTGGAATGTCCGATTTTTCATCGATCGGATGTGTTGGCAGCGTTAATTCAAGATTACCAAAGCATAGCCGTAGCAGGGACTCACGGCAAAACTACCACTAGCAGCTTAATCGGCTTTATGCTGATGGCTGCGGGTCTGGATCCGACGATCGTGGTAGGAGGCGAGGTAAATGCTTGGGAAGGGAATGCCCGTTTAGGGGAAGGCCCCTACTTAGTCGCCGAGGCTGATGAATCCGACGGTTCCCTCGTCAAGCTTGCAGCCAAAATTGGCATAGTGACGAATGTGGAACTGGATCATCCAGACCATTACGATACCCTCGAACAGGTAATAGACACATTTAAAGTGTTTGCCCAAAACTGTCAAACGTTGGTGGGCTGCATAGACGACCAAATCGTCAAAGACTCCCTTGCACCGAATGTCAGCTACAGCTTGAATCCGGACAGCGGTGCTGACTACACGGTTTCGGACGTGGAATACGGCGCCGCCAGCACCAAGGCTGGCATTTGGGAGCGAGGAGCTTTCCTGGGGGAAATGGAGTTGAAGTTGCTCGGCACACACAATCTTAGCAATGCACTAGCTGCGGTAGCAGTGGGTCGATTGTTGGGGTTGGAGTTTTCGGCGATCGCCAAAGCGATTGCTGGCTTTGAAGGCGCTCGCCGCCGTTTTGAAGTGCGGGGTTTTCACAATGACATCCTGTTTGTGGACGACTACGCCCACCACCCCAGCGAAATTCGGGTTACCTTGGCCGCTGCTCGCTTACGCATCGAAGGTAACGAAAAGAATTCCAAATCCCGAAGAGTAGTTGCTATTTTTCAACCGCACCGTTACAGCCGAACTCTGACATTTTTGCCAGAATTTGCTCAATCTTTTGGGGATGCAGATTTGGTTGTCGCTTGCGATATTTATAGTGCTGGGGAACCGAATTTAGGAGAGATTAGCGGGCAGCAGGTTGCTGATTTGATTGCTAAAGAAGGCCGAGAGGTTGAGTTTCAATCTTCCCTGGAGTCGGTAAGTAAGTTTTTAACCGAAAATCTGCAACCGGGGGATTTGGCTCTGTTTTTGGGTGCTGGCAATCTGAATCAGATTATTCCAGAGGTGATGGCTTTTTATCAACAAGCCGATCGCCCGGATTAGCTCTCGCCCGCCCCAAGTCGATCGACATGATGGCGGTGCAGGTTGTACCGACACTGCTGTCTGGCGACTCTCTCAAAACAGTCGCATAAGTTACGCAAACAGAATTTGCTACCACCTCTTCAAGCGAATGTATTTTTAAGGATTTTCAAGATGGTGACTATATCGAATGACTCCTGTGTGAAGGAAAATCGGCGAGTGTATTCTCCTATTTCTTTGCGGGGAACTGACTGTAAAATTAATTCTCAAGTTTCTTTGGCTGGCCTGACTTCTTTCCGAGTCGGCGGCCCGGCTGAGTGGTACGTCGCTCCCCGCAGTCTGGAGGCTTTGCAAGCGAGTTTTACCTGGGCGCACGATGAAGGGATACCGGTGACTCTCCTAGGCGCGGGTTCTAATTTGTTGGTGAGCGATCGGGGTTTGTCCGGTTTGGTCGTCGCCACTCGCTACCTGAAACAGGTAAACTTTAATGCAGAAACAGGTCAAGTTACAGCCGGGGCGGGGGAGTCAATCCCCCGCCTCGCTTGGTTGGCGGCTAAGCGGGGCTGGAAAGGCCTCGAATGGGCAGTTGGCATACCGGGCACTGTGGGAGGGGCTGTGGTGATGAATGCAGGCGCTCACAGGGGCTGTGCTGCTGATATTCTAGTCAACGCTCGCCTGCTATCTCCTAATGGTAAGGTGGAAATTCTCACACCAGAAGGTTTAGGCTATCGTTACCGGACTTCAGTGTTGCAAGGGGGCGATCGACTGGTAACAGAAGCGACTTTCCAGTTGCAGCCGGGATTCGATCGATCGCAAGTCATGGCAGAAACCAATAACAATTTCAGCCAGCGGCGGACAAGTCAACCCTACCATCTGCCTAGCTGCGGCTCAGTTTTCCGCAACCCCAGCCCCAAGGCAGCAGGCTGGTTAATCGAACAAGCGGGACTGAAGGGATATCAGATCGGCGGCGCACAAGTAGCTCAGCGTCATGCTAATTTTATTCTTAACTGCGGGTCAGCAACGGCTAACGATATTTTTCAAGTGATCCGCCACGTTCAACAGCAAGTCGAGCAGCGGTGGTCGCTGTTGTTGGAGCCAGAAGTTAGAATACTGGGAGAGTTTCCCTCCTAAGGCATCATTAGAAGTAACGCGGAAACGGCACACTGCCACCCCACACACCATCACAAACGACTTATGACAAAATCAGGACAAGGATTTGGCTTCGGCTTGGGCAAAATGAAAGAACTGACTGAAGCTTTCAAAAAAGCTCAGCAGGTTCAAGAAGGAGCTAAAAAGCTCCAAGAAGAGTTGGATGTAATGGAAATTGAGGGAACTGCCGGCGGCGGCTTGGTTAAGGTTTTTCTCAGCGGCAACCAAGAACCCCGCCGCGTCGAAATCTCACCGGATGCCCTCGGTGAAGGTGCTGATGTGGTTTCTGAACTCGTCACGGTGGCGATGCAGGATGCCTACACTAAGTCTACGGCAACGATGCGGGAGAAAATGGAAGAACTGACCGGCGGACTTAATCTCCCCGGTTTCTAAGCGCTCAGTCAGCAGTCAGCAGTCATCAGCCATCAGTTGACTGTTGACTTTTGACTGATTAAACTTTCTGGAAAACCCCTATAGTAAGGTGCGTCGCCCTACGATCGTTCATGGAACTTGCAGGTTGTCGAAGGCGACGTACCCTACAAATTAGCAATGTTGACTGTTGACTGACTAATAACAAATAACAAATAACAAATAACAAATAACAAATAACAAATAACTAATGACTAAATTATTGTTTGTCTGCCTTGGCAACATCTGCCGATCGCCTTCAGCAGAAAATATTATGAATCACTTAATTAAACAAGCTGGTTTGAGCGATCGCATTACCTGCGATTCAGCCGGAACTGGCGGCTATCACATTGGCAGCCCCCCTGACAACCGCATGGCGTTGGCGGCGAGAAAGCGCAAGATTGAATTGTTAGGCGAAGCCCGCCAATTTAACAGGAAAGATTTTGAAAATTTTGATTTGATTTTGGCGATGGATCGCGACAATTATCGCAATATTCTGGCTGTTGATACTGCGGGAAAATATAAAGATAAAGTGCGCTTGATGTGCGAATTTTGCCGATCGCACGACTTGAAGGAAGTTCCAGATCCTTACTACGGTGGGCCGGAGGGATTCGATCGGGTAATTGATTTACTGTTAGATGCCTGCGAGGGTTTGTTGGAGTATGTGAAGTAGTAGTCGGTGATTATTAGTTATTAGTTATTGGTTATTGGTTATTGGTCGATCAAAATAACCTCTGCCCAATGCCCTGTTTGGCCAATGCCCTGTTTGGCCAATGCCCAATTACCAATTACCGACCAAATGGTGTTCCATCGCAAAGCGAACCAGTTCTGCCCGGTTGTTGCTTTCAGTTTTTCTGAACAAGCTGCTGACGTGCTTTTCGATGGTGCGAGGACTGAGGTGGAGCCGATCGCCGATTTGAACATTAGAAAGACCTTCTGTCACCAAATCTAGCACTTCCTGCTCTCGTTGCGTCAAATTCGGAGCATCGCCAGTGCCATATACCCGCGCGAACGAGCTATCCCGTAGGGAATCGCGCGTTTCTGGTTTTTGAGTTAAAAAATCAGTTTGAGGCTGGTCATTGGCGGTGATACCTGTCGCTGTTGGCATCTGTTCGGGTTCGGGGGAACGAGACGGTGCCTGAGCAATTAGAGCGTAGCGATCGAGCAAAGAGCGAATTACCGCGCCCAATTCCGGGAGTTCAAAAGGCTTAGCCAGAAAATTGTCGCACCCCATCTGATAGCCCCGAATCCGTTCCTGCGTGCTCGTGCGTTCCGTCAAAAAAATCACCGGTAGCAATCGGAAGGCGGGACGAGTCCGAACTCGACGCACGAATTCGTAGCCATCCATCTCGGGCATTGTAATGTCGGTAACAATCAAATGTGGCTGAAATTCCTCTACCAAGCCTAAAGCATCTTTGCCGTTCTCAGCAGCGATTACAGAGTATCCCGTAATTTCCAGATAATCGGTAATCGACAAGCGCGTCGCGAAATCGTCGTCAGCAACCAGAATCGTCAAGGGCATGGGCGGACATTAAAAATTAAACATTAAAAATCAAAAGTGAAATTAATCACTTTTAATTTTTAATTCTACTGTTTAATTCTGTTGTTGACACTCCCCGAATATCAAGGTACGGGGATTTTTAAGACATTTCTGTCAAAATATCCCTATTGTTAGGGTTCCTTTCGCTGACTGCGTTTACACGATTAAGTGCGTAGTCATGTCTCCTCAAAATGTTTTGGGCGTAGACTTTCCCACCGGGAGGGGGTAGGTTTTTAAATCTTGTCTGATGTGTTTATTTTACCATATTCATTTGTGAAGATGGATTTGTTATTTTACTGAACAATGGCGAAAAGCCTGCCACTCAAGAAGGGGTTTTAGACCCATCTCTCTGATAAGTTGCAGTTAAAGTACCAGGTTGCGCTAATGTTCCCTGCAAAGCTACGCCGCGCCCGTTGGCTGCCAAATGCCGCAGAGTTTTGTAAATTGTCTCGATTTGCTCTGGTCTTCCGGCTTTTTTTGCTATTTCTGATACAGACAGAGGTGTTGGAGCGTCTTTGATAACTTGCAGCACCAGTTGCTGCAAATCCAACACAGCAGCGGCCGCTTTTTTACCGGCTTCAACCCCTGGCTGGTGATAGGCATTGACATTTACCAAGGAACCGTAAAAACCTACGGCTCTTTCGTAGAGGGCGATTAATGCTCCTACTGTCCGAGGGTTGACTTGGGGAATTGTGACGGTGATTGAATCTCGATGATTTTCGTACAAAGCTTGTCGAGTTCCCTGCAACAAACCAGATAAATAATCTCCCGAGGTGACGCCCGGTTCTACTTCTGGAGAAATTCCTTGCCTGTCTTCCAAAACTTCGATAAATGTTAGGAAGAAATTCGGCACGCCTTCTCGGAGTTGCTGGACGTAGGCGTGTTGGTCGGTACTGCCTTTGTTGCCGTAGACTGAGATTCCTTGATAAACTGTGTTGCCGTCTAAATCTTTTTCTTTGCCGATCGATTCCATGACTAATTGCTGCAAATAGCGGCTGAACAATAGCAGGGAATCTTTGTAAGGCAAAACTACCATGTCTTTCTCGCCGCGTCCGTTGCAGGCAAAATACCAGGAGAGGGCTAAAAGGGCAGCGGGATTGTTTTTAATGTCGGGAATTCTGGTAGCTTCGTCCATGACTTTAGCGCCATCGAGCATCGCCCGAATGTCGATACCTTGCAAAGCTGCTGGTAAAAGTCCGACTGCTGAGAGTTCCGAAGTGCGTCCTCCCACCCAGTCTGACATGGGGAAGCTGGCAATCCAGCCTTCGGATTTGGCTAATTTGTCTAGTTGGCTGTCTGTGCCGGTGATGGCAATTGCCTGTTTGGCGAAGTCGAGTTTTTGGGCGGCGAAGGCTTTTTGAACTTCGATCATGCCGTTGCGGGGCTCGGGGGTGCCGCCGGATTTGGAGATAGTAATTACTAAGGTGCTGCTGAGTTTGTCTTTGATTTTGTTGAGGATGCGATCGATCCCAGCCGGATCTGTGTTGTCGATAAAATGAATTGCTAGGGGCCCAATATCTGGGGATAACGCTTCGGCGACGAATTGAGGGCCGAGGGCAGAACCGCCAATGCCGATCGAGATAATATCGGTAAATTGCGGAGCAAATGGCGGTTTAATATCGCGACTTTGAACTTTTTTGACAAATTCTTCGACTTGTGATACGCCTTCGACTATTTCTTGTTTTAATTCTGGAGTGGGAGCTAAATCGGGGTTTCGCAGCCAGTAGTGGCCCACCATGCGGTTTTCGTCGGGATTGGCGATCGCGCCTGCTTCCAAAGTTGCCATGTCTTTGAAAGCTTTGTCAAATTTGGGTTTCATTGTGGCGACGAAAGCGTCGTCAAATCCCATGCGACTGATGTCGAGGTAAAGCCCCAATCCAGAGTGATAGTAAAGCCAGTCTTGGTAGCGTTGCCAGAGTGCTGTGGCATCCATAGGAATTCTCTACAATTTTTATAATGTGCGATCGGGCTAGTCGGGAATCAACCAATTGTAGTTTAAAACGATGTTATGTATGGCTTTTGCAGAATCCCAATAAATTTAAGCATTACTCGTCTGAAGGCGGAACCCTCCGACAGGCAGAAGACTGTGGCAGAATTAAGGAATAAAAAAGTGACTTGCGCGACAGTTTTAGTAGGTAGATCGCCCATTGGTGGCAACGCCCCATAGATAGCTCAAAAGTCAAGCGACAGCGAGAAATAGATTTAAATGTTGTCCGGGTTCGGCTTTGGGTTTTAGTTTGACAACAGTTAAATTTTGGGAAGTCCCTTTCAAATAGGCATTGCAGTCTGGTTAAATATACTTTTAGCTGTCACTCAATCATCGGCTAAAAATATAATGAACAACTGTCAAATACCAAAATTGTAGTATAATATACAGCAATACGGTTCACTTAAGACTGATCCCCCCTTAGCTTGCCCCCTACTCCCCCTTGTTAAGGGGGGGACAAGAGTATTTTCAAAGTCCCCCTTCTTAAGGGGGATGCGAGGGGGATCTCCGGGCAATAAACAGCGCTAAGAGAAACGTATTGGAATATACAGATATTATAATTAAAAGTGCGATCGACTATGCTTACCCTATCTCCAGAATTAAAAGAAAGATTAGCAACTCCGCTGAAAATCGGCGACTTAGAAGTCAAAAGTCGCGTCCTGCAATCGCCCTTATCCGGCGTAACCGATTTGGTATTTCGCCGCCTGGTGCGCCGCTATGCCCCGGATTCGATGATGTACACCGAAATGGTCAACGCTACAGGTTTGCACTACGTGAAGCAACTGCCACGAATTATGGAAATCGATCCAAACGAGCGCCCGATTAGCATTCAATTGTTTGACTGCCGGCCGAATTTCTTGGCGGAAGCGGCGCAGAAAGCTGTGGCAGAAGGAGCGGATACAGTTGATATTAATATGGGCTGTCCCGTTAACAAAATTACTAAAAACGGCGGCGGTTCTTCGCTGCTGCGAGATCCGGAAAATGCCGAAGCAATTGTGCGGGCGGTTGTGGATGCTGTAGATGTTCCTGTGACGGTGAAAACTCGCATCGGTTGGACTGACAAAGAAATTAATATTTTGGAATTTGCTAAGCGGATGGAGGATGCGGGAGCAAAAATGATTACCGTCCACGGCCGCACGCGATCGCAAGGTTACACCGGCCCGGCAAAATGGGAGTGGATTCGCCGCGTTAAGGAAGTTTTATCGATTCCCGTGATTGGTAACGGAGACATTTTTTCAGTGGAAGCAGCGGTGCGCTGTCTCGAAGAAACTGGCGCCGACGGAGTGATGTGTTCGCGGGGAACTTTGGGCTATCCATTCTTGGTGGGAGAAGTCGATTATTTCTTGAAAACAGGTGTAGAAAAGATACCTCCGACACCAATTGAACTTCTCGAATGTGCTAAGGAACATCTGCGGGCTTTGTGGGAATACAAAGGTGAAAGCGGTGTCTCTCAAGCGCGCAAGCACTTAACCTGGTATGCTAAGGGCTTCCCCGGTGCTGCGGAATTGCGGGGTGTGTTGGCTGTAGTAGAAACGGTTGAGCAAGGTTGTGATTCGATCGATCGCGCGATCGAGCAATTGCCCGCAGTTTAAAACCCTGGGAGAGGGGCTCGCCAAAAGCCCGCTGTTGCGAGTCCAATCGCTCGCAAAAAGTAAGGTTCGTAGTGAGGACTTTAGTCCTCTAATTCAGAGGACTAAAGTCCTCACTACGAACCGTTTTTATTAACAGTTGAAAATTTGTGTGTAGGGGAAAGCATGGACTCATTAAAAGGGCGAGATTTATTAAGTCTGGCCGATTTAAGCATTGACGAATTAAATTATTTACTGGATCTCGCAACCAGTTTAAAATCGGGAATGGTCAAGCTGAAACGCAACAAAGTTCTCGGCTTGTTATTTTCCAAAGCTTCGACACGAACCCGGGTGAGTTTTACGGTGGCAATGTATAAATTGGGAGGGCAAGTAATCGACCTCAATCCCAATGTAACACAAGTCAGCCGTGGCGAACCTTTGGTAGATACAGCCAGGGTTTTAGACCGATATTTAGATATTTTGGCAATTCGGACTTTTGAGCAAAAGGATTTAGTAACCTTTGCCAATTATGCCAAAATTCCTGTAATTAATGCTCTGACAGATGACGAACATCCATGTCAAGTGCTGGCTGATTTAATGACAGTCAAAGAGTGTTTTGGAAAGCTGGAAGGACTGACGTTGACTTATTTTGGAGACGGCAACAACATGGCAAATTCGCTGATGTTGGGGTGTGCAATGATGGGGATGAATGTCAGAATTGCTTGTCCTGAAGATTTCCTCCCAAATCCTGAGATAGTGGCAAAAGCTCAGGCGATCGCGAATGGCAAAACAGAAGTTACTGTGACTGCTGATGCGGAAGCTGCTGCTAAGAATACTCAAGTCATTTACACTGATGTTTGGGCAAGTATGGGACAGGAAGAGGAAGCTAAACTCAGGATTCCTTTGTTTGAGCCTTATCAGGTAAACGAGCGACTGGTAGAAATGGCCGATCGCAATGCTATCGTACTACACTGTTTGCCGGCACACCGAGATGAAGAGATTACCGATGCGGTGATTGAAGGTTCGCGATCGCGCGTTTGGGATCAAGCGGAAAATCGGATGCACGCCCAGCAAGCTTTGCTGGCTAGCATCCTCGAAAGCGATTAGGTTAATAAGATAAGATAAGACGGCGGTTGAAACCGCGTCTACACAGACAAAACCCACCTCCGTGGGTTGAAGAGTAGATAAGACGGCGGTTGAAACCGCGTCTACACAGACAAAACCCACCTCCGTGGGTTGAAGAGTAGATAAGACGGCGGTTGAAACCGCGTCTACACAGACAAAACCCACCTCCGTGGGTTGAAGAGTAGGCGGTTAAAATTACGTGATATTCTGAGTCTTCCGTTATTTCAACCACCGTTTTATCTGAACCGTATTGGATCAAAACCGACGGCAATTATTGGATTAGTTTGATATCGGTTTTCAATTTGATATAATAGGTGGCAGCATTTCCCCAATTGCGATATTAACAGCGGGAAATTGGAGCGGTGAAATGCTGGCAGTTTCCTCAAGAATGACTTCGCTTTGATATCCATCTTCAGTGGGTTCTCGGAAAACGTGCAGTTGTCTCTCATTCACATTTAATACCCAATAGTCGGCAATTCGCGATCGCGCGTAGATTTTGGATTTAACTTCGCGATCGTAAGCTAAGCTGCTGTCTGCTACTTCGATAATTAAATATACTTCTGAGGGAATCGGATGGTGAGTAGCGTAGTCAAACGGATCTATTATTACTACAGCGATATCCGGTTCAGGTTCAGAATTGTCGTCAAGGGCGATCGGGCTTTTGTAATAAACATCAATCTGATTTCCCAGAATATCTCGCAGTACATTAGCAGTGCGTCTCGTGGCGGAAGTGTTAGCAGTTCCTTTATCACTGATTGTGATGATATTTCCTGAAAGTAGTTCAACTCGCTCCTCTGGGTGAAAAAATCCCATCTCTCCCAGCTTGTGATATTCTTTAACTGTCCATTTGCGGAGCGTAAAAGGGGCTTCTGTTATCAGCATAGCTTCACCAAAAATATCGCAATTCCATCCAGGATAATATGATTGTAGCTGACGTAAAGTATGCAGCGGTAATCCGAGCGGGATTGTGCAGCCTCTCCATTCCAACTCTCTGCGCCCTCTGCGCTCTCTGCGGTTAATAAAAAAACAATAAAACGTTCACATAATTCAGGTGGCGATCGCAGAATTAGCGTAAATTGCCAACTGCGATCGATTTCGCAAATTCAACCGATTCAGTAAATGAGTGACATGGGTTTTCACCGTTCCCTCAGAAATAAATAACTGCTGGGCAATATCTCGATTGGTTAAACCCTTACCAATCAACCGCAATACCTCTTGTTCCCGCGGGGTTAATTGTGCCAGATCAGGAAGTTTCGAGGGTTGAGTAGTAGGTGTTGGAGTCGTAGGTGCAGCACCAAATCCTGTCATTAGCTTGTCCATTAAACCAGGCGCCAGTTGAGTGTAACCCGATCGCACCAAACGAATTGCCTGTGCTAACTCTTCCGACGGCATATCTTTCAATAAATAGCCCTTAGCCCCGGCCCGCATCGCATCAACAATGTATCCATCGTCATCAAAGGTAGTTAAAACCAAGACACTCGTGTTGGGAAACGACTGGCAGATCAGGCGAGTTGCTTCTCTACCATCCATGACGGGCATTTTCAAATCCATTAATACAACATCGGGTTGGAGAGCTTCGACTTGCTCTAGGGCAGCTTTACCGTTATGGGCAATTCCAACCACTTCTAAATCTGATTCTAGGCTTAACATAGCCTTGAGCCCTTGGCAGATAAGCTGCTGATCGTCCACTAACAACAGACTAATCATGGGATATTCCTCAATCTCTCATCCCATGATAGTTCTTAATTACACAGACAAAGAAAAAACACGGAAAGGCGTTAGGTGAGTTTTACATTTTGTTACATCGAGTAATACTAGGTCTGAATTACTCATCCCTTTTATTTGTACCTACTCAAATCTTGCAGCAATCTCAATCTTAGGGGGGTATTTGGGGGTTATTTGTGGGGTGGGGGCGGGTTTATTTAAGCTATCTGCAAGCTTTAAAGACCTTGGTGAACCCGCCCCTACAGCTTTTTGATGCTCACACCTACCTACTTAACGGCAAGCTAACATCAATTCTGCATCCCGCTTCGGGTGATGTTTCCAGGTGAAACTCTCCGTTGAGAGAAGCAATTCGCTCTCGCATTCCTTGCAATCCAAACCCGCCAGCACGACTTTCCAACTGGAACCCCCGCCCGTTATCCTCAATACTCAAATGAACTCGATCGCATTTTGTTTGCAATTTCAGGCGCACCTCGGTAGCTTCGGCGTATTTGCAAATATTGGTCAATGCTTCTTGCACGACCCGATACAGCGTTTTGGCAACTTGAGGCGGTAACACAACTTCCACAGCAATGCTGCTGGTAACAGTGACACCCGTACTCTGGCGAAAGTCTTCGATCAGGGAGACAATCCCCTGTTCCAAGGGTTCTTCTGCCTCTGCGTCAGCCCTCAGCGCATTTACCGATTGTCGAACTTCTTTCATCGCCACCTTACCGAGTCGCTGGGCTTGTTCTAAAAACGGTTGTGCATCTTTGGGATCGTGCTGCCAAAGTTTCACGGCGGTTTGCAGTTGAATGTTGAGCGAAGTCAAGGCGTGACCCAGCGAATCGTGAATCTCTCTAGCAATCCGATTGCGTTCCTGAACCGCTGCTAAATCTTCTATTTGCAGGGCATATTCCCGTAGCTGCGCGTGGGCTTGCGATAGTTGTTCCTGGGTTCTGCGTTCTGCTAGCAAGGTACTGACTAACTGCGACACGAAAAATAGCCCCAACGCAAACATCAACAATTCTGCCGTTTGGTGCATCCAAATTTGCTGTTGCTCGACATTAGGCAACATCAGGGGTGTTACCCTCTGAAGATACTGAACTTGATGAAACATATACATTACCAGCGACAGACCTGCCACAATCCAGCGACCGGGAGATTCAAATAAAAAACAACTGCGAATCAACACGATCAAATACAGCGTCGGTAGGATATGGAGATATCCCAAGGTAGTTCCGTAGAAGATCAGACTCATTTCGATCGCCGTATAGAGATAGCGAAACGAAGTTTTGCCCGAGGGTAAGATCCATCCCATCAAGCCTAGGGATACCAGGATTAGAATGTGCTGTACGGGAATGCTTTGACGCTGCCACGCTTCGATCGCGGCCATCATCCCACAACTGCCTAACATGAGCCATTCGGTGTACAGCAGAAAGCGAAATGGTTGAGGTTGGGTTTTTAGTAGAGGTGCGATCGCATTCATGGCAGGGGCCTCCTGTATTTGTGTCTCTCCGTATTCCCAAAAAATACTGCAAGTCAGACTGAATGTCGATAAAACTCGGCAATTTTCTAACTTTCGCTGATGCTACCCCTGGGAACTATGACTAAAGTTATAGCCGATCGGGATAGGTATCGCGAACATCGCTCTTGGCAGTAATGGGCGATCGAGACTTTTGGCAGATGAGCGGGCGATCGAGAGTATCCATTTCGTTGATGTCAAAATGCTCTCAGATCGAGACGTTTTTCAGATGTGTTTAACCGAGTTGATTTCCTAAGATTGTGACATAGCAAACCAAAGCAAACAGTTTTGATTTGCCTCAATACTTCACTTAATATCTAGGAGCAACGAACATGGCTTTAATTAATGGAACCCCCGGCAACGACAATTTGAACGGTACTGCTGCGAGCGATACCCTGCGGGGCTTGGACGGAAACGATAATCTATTTGGCGGTTTTTTTGGGGACGATCTTCTGGATGGTGGAAACGGAAATGATACAGCGACCTATCTGGGATTTAGTAATAATATTAATGCTTCTTTAGAGACGAACAAAGCAACTTTTTTTGGAGGTAGCGGGACTTTCATCGGTATTGAAAACTTAATTGGCGGTAACAATCAAGATGTCTTAACTGGCAACGCTTTTAACAATCAGATCGATGGTAGCTTTGGCAATGACGACATCTCCGGTCGGGCAGGGGACGATCGCCTAATTGGTGGAGACGGATTCGATACTTTAAGGGGAGAATCAGGAAACGATAACCTGCGAGGTGGCAACGATACTGATCTGCTAGAAGGTGGCGATGGGTTCGATTTCCTAGCTGGCGACAAGGGTAACGATACGATGATCGGTGGTAACGGCGATGATAACTTTCAATGGGTGGATGGTGACGGCAGCGATTTGATTCAAGGCGACAGCGGAAGCGATAACTTGTTATTCAACGGTTCGATCGCGCAAGGGGATAACATTGAACTCGCCCAATCGGGATCGAACGTTGTATTGCGACGCACCAATCTCGTCCCCGTAACCTTAACAACCACAGGCATAGAAAGTTTTAATGCAATTAACGGTGGCGGTGGCGATGACGTTTTGAGTGTCAGCAATCTAGGCGTGGCAAGCGGCGTCCAATTTATCCAATTCACGGGGGGAGAAGGCAACGATCGCCTGAATACGAATAATGTATCAGCAAACATCGATGCTAGTGGTGGTAACGGCAATGATTTTCTCTTCAGCAGTAACGGGAACGACACGCTATTGGGCAATGGAGGAAGTGACGTTCTTTCCGGGGGTAATGGGAACGATCGAATTCAAGGTGCCGCAATAGGAGGAGGCCAAGGTGAAATTGATGTGCTAATTGGCGGTGCAGGAGTAGATACTTTTGTGCTGGGACAGCTCGGGCAAACCAGTTATGATGATGGTAACGGCGTGTTAGACAAATTTGAGGACTTGTTCAATGGCAACGCTGGCATTGATGGCCTGAGCGATTTTGCCCGCATCATTGACTTCAAAGTTGGTGAGGATCTCATTCAACTGGGTGGATCGCGCAGTAGCTATGAGCTCAGATCCGTCCCCAATTCCCTGCAAGGAGGGAGTGCAGCTCAAGATATGGGAATTTTCAAGAAAACTGGATTTGCACAGCCCCTTGAGTTGATTGCGATCGTTCAGGATGCACCTTCTGGTCTGAATATCAACGATACAACGCAATTCAGAGTCAGCTAGTTTTCAGGTGCGCGCCTTTCAGCTTAGGGGCTTGCAATTAAATATAATCCCAGTTATCCTCGAAGAGTAGGAAACAAAAAATTTGACATGAGCGGTTGTGACTTCTGTAATTGGGATGCTAAAAATGATCTTGAGTGAGCCAGTTAAATTA
>NZ_JAHREU010000051.1:11814-60346 GCF_020883145.1 Microcoleus sp. CAWBG27 | reverse complement strand
ATTGGATGCAACTTTCAACAGTAACATCGGGTAGATTAAGCAGTCTGTCAAGATGAAGATCCATACGGTAGAAATCAATTAGTAGTATCTCATTATACACTTTTCACCAAAAAGCCAGAAGAGCCGCCTACGCTCAGCGCTTGGCCGCGAAATTAGAGCAGCTAGAAGCAGAAATCGCCTATGAAAGAGAGCGTCAAAATGCCCTCCGCAGCTATCTAGTACCGCAGGCGAAACGGGGAGTAATTGGGAATAGCCGTTATGCGGTAAAATTGCGCCAACAAATTCGGGCTGCATCGAGTGACGAGCGATCGGTTTTAATCTCTGGCGAACCTGGCTTACAAAAGGATAATTTAGCTGCTTTAATTCATTTCGGTTCAAGTCGCCGCAACGAGCCAATTATTCAGATCAAAAGTGCCTTGCTTCAGAGCAATGGAGCAGAATTATTCGGGCGTTTGGGCAGTAAGCCGGGGTTGTTGGAATGGTTGGGAGAAGGGACGTTAATTTTAAATGACGTTCAAGAATTACCCGCTCAATTAAGCCCCCAAATTCAGCAACTATTAACCGAAGGAACCTATACACCAGTTGTCAGAGAAGGACAAATACCGCCGCAACCGCGTTCTAGCAATGCTCGAATAATTTTAATCTCAGAAATCGTCCAACCCCAGCTAGATAAGCTGACGCAACACAAGATTAAAGTACCGTCACTGCGGGTGCGTAAAGAAGATTTAGAAGCACAAGTCAACTATTATCTCAACATCTTTTGTCGCCAAAAGAAATTAGTCAAGCCCCAAGTCACGCCAGAAGCAATTCGCCGCTTGCAAGCCTACGATTTTCCGGGAAACTTGCAGGAATTGCAGGGAATGGTCGATCGCGCTTTAGTTCAAGCACAGGGGAGTCAGGTATTAACCGAAGAAGTCTTTTGGGCGCAGGCGGCAAAGCAACAAAAATTTCGGCTCAATTTATTCAAGATATATCCCAAATTCCGGCAATTTTTACGGAGCGATTGGTATCCAGATCGCGTCAATTATTGGTTTACCACTTGGGTATTTGCATTGGTGGTAATTATCCTGTTTGTTGCTCCCCAAGATCGACAGCATAATTTTGCCCTAAATATCTTTTGGGCTTGGTGGTGGCCGTTAATTTTATTATTATTCCCCATCATCGGGCGATTGTGGTGCGCTTTTTGCCCTTTTATGATTTATGGAGAAATCGTCCAAAAACTATCGCTGAAAATTTTCCCGCGCACTCTCAATAAATGGCCGCGCCAATTAGCCGAAAAATGGGGCGGATGGTTTCTCTTCGGAATGTTTACTTTGATATTTCTGTGGGAAGAGTTGTGGGAGTTAGAAAATACCGCCTATTTATCCAGTTGTTTGTTATTGCTAATTACGGCGGGTGCGGTAATTTTTTCGCTGATA
Source organism: Microcoleus sp. CAWBG27 (assembly GCF_020883145.1). Lineage (NCBI taxonomy): Bacteria > Bacillati > Cyanobacteriota > Cyanophyceae > Oscillatoriales > Microcoleaceae > Microcoleus > Microcoleus sp. CAWBG27. The sequence goes on along the minus strand of NZ_JAHREU010000051.1, from coordinate 58,928 downwards.
TTCGAGCGGCGGTTTTGGTGTCGTTATTTATGCCCGATCGGCGGCATGAATGGATTATTTGCTAAACTTTCAATTATCGAACTGCGCGCCCAACAAGGAACCTGCGCGGCGGAATGCAGCACCTACCATTGCTATAAAGGAGGCAAAGGTTTTGGGGAAGGATTAACTACGAATGGATGTCCGGTTTATTCCCATCCCGCCCAATTAACCGATAATAAAGATTGCGTATTGTGCATGACTTGCTTAAAAGCTTGTCCCCATCGATCGGTAGAATTAAATCTGCGCCCTCCCGGCATTGAATTGTGGACTACCCACGTTCCCCACGGTTATGAAGTTGCCCTGTTATTTCTATTATTAGGCGGAATTTATATCCACCGCTTGCCGGAGATAAATAGTTTGTTGGGGCTGGGCATCAATTTAGAACAATTTTTACCACATTTAGGACTGTCAATCGCGGTGTTAATTATCCCGCCAATGATTCCGTTAGTGGCCTATGCAGTCATGCAAGCAATTTACCAATTGGGAAAAGCAGAAACTCTCCCATTTAAAATTACTAAACCGCTTTCATTTGTCTGTCTCGCCTACGGATATCTACCTCTAGTTTGGGGCGGTAGTTTGGCTCACTATTGGCGATTGGGTTTGCAGGAAGGCGGGCGAGTGATTCCCGTAGCTTTTGCGACTTTCGGACAAATTAGAGATGATTTGCCGAGTTTTGTGGGAGATCCGGCGGTGATTAGTTTCTTGCAAGGTTTCACTTTAATTGTGTCATTGTTTGTGACGATATTTGTGACTCAGAAAATTGCCAAGCGATCGATTAAATCTTTGATTCCTCAGCATTTAGCGAGTTTGTGTCTGATGGTGAGTTTGTGGTATGCGATCGTTGGTAACTAAAATAACCATTATCAAGTTCGTAGTGCGGACTTTAGTCCGCAAGTTCGTAGTGCGGACTTTAGTCCGCAGGTTTTTTTGGACTGAAGTTCACACTACAAACCGTCTCGGTTCTCCGTATTTTGCGGACATCATCAAGTTCGTAGTGCGGACTTTAGTTCGCAGGTTTTTTCAAGTTCGTAGTGCGGACTTTAGTCCGCAGGTTTTTTTGGACTGAAGTTCACACTACAAACCGTCTCGGTTCTCCGTATTTTGCGGACTAAAGTCCACACTACAAACCGGCAGGTTTTTGCGGACTAAAGTCCACATTACAAACCGGCAGGTTTTTGCGGACTAAAGTCCACACTACAAACCGGCAGGTTTTTGCGGACTAAAGTCCACACTACAAACCGGCAGGTTTTTGCGGACTAAAGTCCACACTACAAACCGGCAAGTTTTTGCGGACTAAAGTCCACACTACAAACCGGCAAGTTTTTGCGGACTAAAGTCCACACTACAAACCGTCTCGATCGCTGGTAATCGATCGGACATGATATGATATGCCCATGCCAAGCAGTACGACATTGAGCAGCAAGCAATGACCGGACAAACATTACCGCTTTTTCATATGACCGAAAAGAGTTAGAAATCACAGTTTAATATCATGATTAAGGTTGCTTGAAACTGAGATTTTGCGCCTGTCAGAGAAGCCGGGTTAGTAGCAAAAACTCTGTAACAAAACCTATATTTTTAGTTATAAATCCAATTTCTCAACTATTATTAAAAATGCTGAAATATTTCACTTGAAACAAATTATGTCAATACCGAAAAAAGGAACAAGAAAAATCATTGTTGATGGGGAACCTTTCATCTGGCTCATCCGCAGACAACCTACTTATACACAAGAATGCTTTCATGGCGGAAATCTTCATGTTGCAGTAGATGGTGTCGCAAAACTGGGTTCCGTTTTAGTTGTTATCACCGATCGACCCCATCCTCAATGTGTGGTAAGAAAACAAGAAGTGAAACCAGTAACACCCTCTGATGTAGCACAATGGATACGGCAAGCGATGCAACTCGGATGGCAGCCTAGACTATCTGGAATAACTTTTCGCGTGCAAATTGCAGCGCAGTGTATGGAAAAAATATAATACTTTATGCTGTTGCCCAACATAAAGCATTATATTAAAGCTCATTCAGTTGATTTGGTAAATGTAAACATCGTCTGAAAGTTAAAAGTGTATAATTAAGTTGACAACCACAGAGAACTGCGATGACTATTCTGAAACCCCGTTATAGCAAGCAAGAGTTTGCACGACTTGGCGATGAGATATACGATCGCATAGTGCGATCGCAAGTTGAGCCGAGCAACAAAGGTAAAATTGTGGCGATCGATATTGAGACATCTGCATGGGAGATCGATAGTAACGAGATAGTTGCCTGTAGCCGACTCCGAACAAAGTACCCGACTGCTCAGATATGGATCGTGCGCGTTGGTTCAAGCTATGTCCGTCGTTTTGGTGCCGTATTTTCGGACTAAAGTCCACACTACAAACTGTATTTTGCGGACTAAAGTCCACACTACAAACTGGTGAGAAGAATCAAAACCTTGCGGCTATAATTTGAAATGGAATCTCCCCGCGCCGCAGGTATTTAAACCTTTATTTTGTAGTTTAAATTCAATTCATCTCCAGGAACTCCCCTCACGCCCCAATTGTGTGGTGGCACTTCATATAGGATAATTTCAATATCGTTAGGTGCGATATTTAATGCAGCATTCAGCTTTTGGTAAATCAGGCGCATCAGGTTTTTCTTGGCTTCAACACTTCGCCCTTCAAATAAACTAATTTCTATCACCAGATATTGGTTAGTTCGATCGCCCGGATAAACAAAATCCTCTTGGGCTAGCGAGATAAACCGTTGAAATCGCTTGTCTGCTGGGTAAGATAAGGCTTCGATCGTACAAGCATGAATGCTGTCTGATATCGTTTGCCGGTGTTGTTGGATGAATTCTGTATGTCCGTAGATTTTAGTTTGAGGCATAATTCAAGAATTGAGCGATCGCAAAAAGTTGCGTATTGATAACTGTGGGGTTAAACGATGGAAATTTCCACGATTGGGCTGAGTGTGAGTTTGATCTCGGGCGGTACAACCTTTGTTGGAGCATTGCCCGTGCTATTTTTGCGGAAAATGAGCGATCGCCCGATCGCAATTATATTAGGTTTTGGCGGCGGTTGTCATGCTGGCGACAACAGCTTTTTCGCTACTCATTCCGGGGATTGAAGCTGCAAGTCAGCTTAGATGTCACTCTCAAACTGTCAACTGTCAACTGTCAACTGTCAACTGTTTCTCCCGACCCAGCGCGCTTGACAAATAATATAAATTGTGATAGCGTTGTAGGCTGAATTTAAAATAAAAATCTTTTTTTGAACAGCAATTTATCAAACTTGAAAACGCTAGCGCGATCGTATGAGCGACTCCTCCACCAGACCAGCCCGAATTACTAAAGTTATCCCCGACAGTATCGCTGCCGAAATGGGATTTGATGCCGGAGACTCCATCGTCGCCATCAACGGCGAAAAACCTCGCGACTTGATCGACTATCAATTCCTGTGCGCCGATGAATTTCTGGAACTAGAAGTTTTAGATGCTAAAGGCAAAACTCACAAGTTGGAAATAGAAAAAGACTATGACGAAGACTTGGGTGTGGAATTTGAAACTGCCTTATTCGACGGACTAATTCAGTGCAACAACCGCTGCCCTTTTTGCTTTATCGACCAGCAGCCTCCGGGAAAGCGCGAAACTCTCTATCTCAAGGATGATGATTACCGCCTCAGCTTTCTTTATGGCAGCTATCTCACTCTCACTAATCTGACTGAAAAAGAGTGGAACCGAATCGAACAAATGCGGCTTTCTCCTCTTTATGTTTCTGTGCACGCTACGGAACCAGATGTGCGAATTCGCTTGTTGAAAAATTTTCGGGCTGGGAAGATTTTAGAACAAATCAAATGGTTTCAAGAGCGCCGCTTGCAAATTCACGCTCAAGTTGTGGTTTGTCCGGGGATTAATGATGGCGAACATTTGGAACGCACTTTGTTGGATTTGGCAAAGTTTCATACTGGAAATATCCCGGCTGTGGCTTCGGTGGCTGTGGTGCCGGTGGGTTTGACTCGCTTTCGTCCTGCGGAAGATGAATTGATTGCTGTAACTGCCGAAAAAGCGCGGGAAGTTATCGCGCAAGTGCAGAAAATTCAAGCTGTTTTGAGTCAGGGGAAAGGCGGCGGCAAGGCTAAGAAAAAGAATTCAAAATTCACCCCCCCCAGCCCCCCCTTGCTAAGGGGGGGAGAAGAGTTAGAAGATGTAAAGGCGAATAAAAAAAGCTCAAAATTCACCCCCCACAGCCCCCCCTTGCTAAGGGGGGGAGAAGAGTTAGAAGAGTTAGAAGATTTCAAATCTTCTGGGAAAAAGGGAAATTCAAAATCGCGCTGTATTTGGCTGGCTGATGAGTGGTTTTTAATCGCGGGTTTGGATTTGCCGTCGGCGGCGGATTATGAAGATTATCCCCAAATTGGTAATGGTGTGGGTTCGATCCGGCAGTTTGTTGGGCAGTTTGAAACGGCTTTTGCTAAGCTGCAACCGTTGCCGGTGATTGAGCCCCGCCGGTTGGTTTGGGTGGTGGGAAATGCTGTTGAACAGGCTTTTCGCCCGATCGCACAACAACTAAACCAAATTCCCGGCTTGTCCGTCAACATGGTGGCACTTTCCAGCCGCTACTGGGGACAAACTATCACTGTTACGGGTTTGCTCACCGGGCAAGATTTACTCGAAGCTTTGCAGGGAAAAGACTTGGGAGATGGCATCCTCCTGCCCTCGGTCATGCTAAAACAGGACTCACCTCGTTTTCTTGACGACATGACTGTAGAACAGCTCGAAAAGTCCCTGAAAACCCGGATTTTGCCGGTAAGTGGAGTAGAGGAACTAATCTCGGGGGCGATCGGTCTGGCAACTGCTGAAGTTCAATTGTAAATTTTGAATCAAGCCTTCACCAGCAACAGGAGTACGGTAATTGTGACTTGCTAACTGTCGGGTTCAGGAACCAAACTAGAAACTTGAGACCTCAATCTTGCTCTAAAATTGTCTCTAGAATTGCAAAGTAATTAAAAAATTATGCGTGTTTTTCGTCAAATCGTGGTGGTCGGAGTGGGCGCTGCAATTACTTTCAGCAACGCCGGACAAAGTGCTTCAGCACAGTCTCCGGCTCAATCTCAGGATGGTTCCCCCCTTAGCAATCCGATCGAATTAGCGCAGAATATTCGATCGACCTCCAACACAGCCTCAGAACCAACATCAGAAGATCCACAACAGTCGATCGCCCAAAACCCACCAACATCCGAATCTCAAAAAGCTGGGGAACAGTCGATCGCAGCAACTCCCCCCATTGAGTCAAACCAACAAGCATCAAAGCCCCAACAGGCTGCTCCGGCTGCCCCATCTACCCAGCAGCAGGAGTATTTAGCGCAGTCTCCAAAACCAGCACCGGCAAACAACCGGCAGAAACCTGTTCCGAGCAACCCCAACAATGTTCCGGTGCCGAATTTGCCAGCACCTGTTCCCCGCGGCACTCCGAATGAAAGTTTCCCCCCTTTGCCCCCGAAGGGTATTTTAGACACCAAGCCCCCGACGAACCTAGAACCGAACCCGAATCCGCTACAGTTTCCGACAAAGCCCGAGGATGTCAGAATCGAGCAAACTCAGTCAATTACTTTGCAGCAGGCGATCGATCTGGCCCGCCGCAACAGCCAAATTTTGCAAATCGCTCAGAAACAAGTCGAACAAACTCGATCGGTTGTACGCGAACAACAAGCTGCTTTATTTCCCGATCTGACTTTTCAAATGAACGCCAGCCGTCAAGTCAGCGCCAGCGGACAGATTGGCGTGCAGACTCGACTTCGCCAAAATGACAATTTACCCGCCAGCCGCCAACTCCCCACAAATTCTCCCGAATTTCAAAATTTCGGCAGCATCGGTCTCAACAACACTTTGCAGTTGAGCTACGATCTGGACATTTTCGGTCGCCGTACCGCTAATATTCGCGCAGCTAGGGAACAGTTGCGCTTTCGGGAACTCGATTTGGAACGTCAAGCCGAGGAACTCCGCTTCGACACTTCTGAGGCTTACTACAACCTGCAAAACTCCGACGGACAAGTTGCTATCCGCCAAGCTTCGGTGAGAAATGCCCAGCAAAGTTTGCGGGATGCGGAAGCTTTGGAACGAGCAGGGGTGGGAACCCGCTTTGCTGTGTTGCAGGCTCAGTCAAATGTGGCCAACGAAGTGCAGCAACTGTCCGTGGCCCGTCGCGATCAGCGAGTGGCCCAGCGGCGGCTGGCTGAGATTTTGAATATCAGTCAGTCGGCAAACTTGACGGCGGCTGACCCCGTGGAGCAAGCTGGCTCCTGGAGGCTGTCTTTGGAAGAGAGTATCGTGCAGGCTTTTAAGAATCGCCCTGAGTTGGAACAGCAGTTAGTACAGAGGAATATCAGCCAGCAACAAAGGCGATCGATTCGGGCGGGCGGGCTACCTCAGGTTAATGTCACTGGTTCCTACAACTTTCAAGGGCTAACTACAGACGATACCAGACCGTTTGCAACTCGCGGCTGGGCGAGCGGGTATGCGGTGCAAGCCAATCTGACTTGGAATTTCTTCGACGGGGGCGCGGTGAAGGCGAGGATAAAACAGCGGGATGCCGATATCTCGATCGCCGAAAGTCGATTTGACCAAATCCGCAACCAGGTGCGCCGAGAAGTTGAACAAGCTTATTTTGGTTTGGAGTCGAGTTTTGAGAATATCGAAACTTCTGAAGCCGGAGTTTTGCAGTCGAGGGAAGCTTTGCGTCTGGCGAGACTCCGGTTTCAAGCTGGCGTAGGCACTCAGACTGATGTAATTCAGGCGGAAACAGATTTGACGAGGGCTGAGAGAAACCGATTGTCGGCAATTGTCAACTACAACCTGGGGCTTTCGTCTCTCCAGCGCGCTGTGACCAATCTTCCTACTAATAACCTCTCGGATGCTCCTTAATACCAGTTGACAGTTGACAGTTGACAGTTGACAGCGTTAATCAGTTGACAGTTGATAGTTGACAGTTGACAGCGTTAATCAGTTGACAACGACCTCGAAGTCGGAGGATTTGGGGAATGAATAGTGTGATTTTAATTTCTCCCGACAAGGCGGGCGGGCTTTCAACCAATTCTTTCTGGTAACAAAAGCCCACTGTACCTCAACTCCCAGCCACGATCTGCATCAGTCACTCCCACTCATCACTCATTCCCCAATTCCAAAATCTAAAATCTAAAATGGGTTGGGTTCAGTTGGATTGGGGCGATTCCTTGTCGGGATAGCTACAAAAGACAATTAGACATTTGTTAAATATCCGACACTCCACTTAATATTTTGTAATAGAGTTCTATGTCAACTGCGTTAAAGGATCGGCAATGGCCAATATCAAGTTTGTGAAGGAAAATCAGGAAGTCATCGCAGCAGACGGAGCCAATTTGAGATTCAAAGCTCTGGAAAACCGCATCGACTTATACACGTTTTCGGGAAAGATGATGAATTGCGGGGGCATCGGTCAATGCGGTACCTGCATTGTGGAAATTGTCGAGGGTAGTGAAAATCTGTCGCCCCGCACAGACTTTGAGAACCGCAAGCTCAAGAAAAAGCCAGAAAACTATCGCTTGGCTTGTCAAACCATGGTTAACGGCCCGGTGAGCGTCAAGACTAAGCCTTAACTGCCGGTGGGCGAAGTGAAGCGGAGGGATGGGGGATGGGGCATGGGGCATGGGGCATGGGGCATCGGCCAAACAGGGCATGGGGCATTAGGAAATAAAAATTCTTGGATTTTGAATGTGGATTTTTTACCTATTCAACTGTCTGGTGCTACCTTCTGCTCCATTCCAGTTTCCCTTTTGCCTTTGAGTGGTATCCTAGTTGTGTGTATTTTCATATTTTCCGATACAGGCGGGGGTCTTCATGGAAGTTAACGATTTAGGGTTTGTGGCAACCATTCTGTTTGTATTGGTTCCCAGTGTTTTTCTAATCATTCTGTACATTCAAACCGCTAGCCGTGAAGGCGGAAAACAATAGCGACTGCTGCTATTTATTTCTGGCGAAAGCTAATTGCAAAAAAAGCGCCAACAGTTTTTTACTGGGGCGCTTTTTTTTGTTAACAGTTAGTGTTGAGAGTTTAGCTGACGATCGTCCGAGCGAGCAAGACGGGACAGTTGGCGTAGACTCGCACGTAGTCTGATAGGGAATTTCCTAGGAGTCGATCGAGATCCAGGAAATTTTTAGCAACGTTTGGCCGCCGATCCGGGGAACCGATTACCAACAAATCTGCATTCACTTCCTCTGCAATCTGACAAATTGCTTCACCGGGCTTACCTGTAGCACTCACGCAGCGGTAGCTAACTCCCATTTGTTTCGCGAGTGCTACTCCCGGAGCCAATACGGAGTCTTTTTCAGCATTTGCTGTCACATCTTCGGCGTATTTTCCAGTCAAATCTTTGGTGACGTGTACTAGAATTATCTGCCCGCCACTCACTTCTTTAACCAAAGATAGCGCAAGCTGCAATGACTGTTTGGCAGATTCTGAGTTGTCGAGCGCTACCATGACGCGCTTGATTTTTTTGACGTAGATGTCGTCTTTTACTAACAACATCGGTCTCGATGTTAGCTGGAAAACATACTGGCTGACTGAGTTTTCCAAAATAGATTGCAGCCGTCCGAATCCCCGCGAACCCATAATTACTAAGTCGGATTGTTCTTCTTCTGCGACTTGGCAAACTGTGGTTTTCGGGTCTCCCTGTTTCAGCCGCGGATTGACTTTGCTGGGATCTATTTTCAAAGACTGCACTGCTTGTGCTAAAATTTTACCTCCTTCTTCCAACTTCTCGGCCATGCCATCGGAAGTTACTTGCTGCGGCACGACGTGCAAAACGGTGACAGAGCTTTGTTGCAAGGAAGGGATGTCCATCAACATATTAAACATCTCTTCGCACAAGCCGCGACCGGCGACGGCTACTAAAATTTTTTCTATCATAGTTTTTGGCGTGAAAACAGTTGAGTTTTGTTGTGGGGCGCTCTCTCTAGGGCGTTGTTATACCAATTTAATGTGAAGTTGCACATATCTTGATCCCCCTAAATCCCCCTTAAGAAGGGGGACTTTGAGCGGAATCTTGTCCCCCCCTTATTAAGGGGGAGTAGGGGGCAAGCTAAGGGGGGATCGGATTCTATGCAGCTTCATAAAAAATTGGTATTACTCTAGTCGCTTAATGTTAAGCATAGGCCTCAAGTTTGCTTTATGATTTGTAGAAATGTAGCGTTTTGGAACAATTTGTAACGTGCTAGAGAACGATCGAACTCAACCAGAACTTGCAGCAGGTGGTGCTATTCAAAAGCGACCTGGAATGATGGACTCGGAGGGCTGGTTTGAATATTTGGTGCGAGTCTACCCCCACCATACTGACTACAGCGGCGCGGTTTGGCACGGGACTTATCTGACTTGGATGGAGGAAGCTAGGGTGGAAAGTTTGCGCTCTCTCGGCATCGAGTATGCAGAGTGGGTGGCGCAGGGTGTCGAATTGCCGGTGGTTGAGCTTTCACTGCGCTACCACCGCTCTGTACAAATGGGTCAATCTGTGGCAGTCAGAACCCGGATGGCTGCTAGCGAGGGCGTGCGGCTGCTTTGGGATTACGAAATTCGATCGCCCGACGCTCAAGAATTATACGTGACAGCACAGGTAACTTTGGTTGGTGTCGATCGGGACAAGGGCAAGATTATCCGTCAATTGCCGCCGGCGCTGAAGGAAGCTTTAACAAGGCTTTCTGTTAAACCTTTACCCTAAGCTTTGGTTAATTATCCAAAATAGTTGGCCCAGACATCATAAGTAGAGTGGTTGAATTTTCAGTCATTAAACAAGATTGCACTGATTCGCTCGCTCTACTTAAAATTATCTCTATTTTATTTTTGTTAGATAAACTTTTAATCTACGATTGACCTGTCAATCAAATATTTATGCCAAACTTCTACTTATACCAATTGAAAAAATCCTTGCTACAACACTCTTAGTTGAGTTTGTTTAGTCAACTATTGTCGCGCTTTGCGTCGCTATAGCAATCCTAAATCATTTGTGCATTTCTTACTCCCTCCCCTTAATAAGGGGAGGGTTGGGGTGGGGTAAAAAACTTTACGACTCCTGCAAGGACTGCTATAGTTTGATGTTCTGTTGTTTTTGGAATAGATGGCGAGACACCCTATCAATATTGTTGCATTAATTTTCCAAAATTGTATTAATTCGCTGCCCAAATATCCCAATTAATGCGCTCTACACAACTGCATCGCGCATTAATATTAACATTTAACAATGTCAAAAAATGTAAATAAATATAAATTCTTTTGCCAGTTAAACACAGGCACTAAATTTGTGATATCCTTGAACAAGATAGTGTTTTTTGATCGTCCCTTTTGGAAACAGCAAAATAACTCAAGTTATATCAATTAAATAAACAAATGGAAGCATTACTTTTATTGATAGGATTTGCAGGCGGGGCATTAGTCTGCTGGCTAATTTTGAATAAGCGAAATTCACGCAATTTGGTGCGGATGCAGGGTTCGCAGGAAGCCATATCGAAGTTGGCGTCGCAGTTGGATGCTAGAACTTCGGAATTGCGGCAAAAAATGCAGAATGAAACTCAGCTAAATTCTGAAATGTCTGAGCTACAAACTCGCTTGGAAATTGTGACTCGCGAGCAAGATGTTTTAAACAATCAAGTGTCGGAATTGGAAGAATTTTTGGCAGGAATTGCTGAGGAGCGATCGCAAGTTAATGCTCTGATTGCTGATTTGCAGTTTCAGCTAGAAAATGCTCAACAAGCTGAGTCCCAGTTAGCAGAAGTGGCAGAACTTCAATATCAGTTAGAATTGGCTCAGCACGAGCGATCGCAACTTAACGCTCAAATCCGGGAAATGCAAGCAGAGTTAGAGGCGGTTAATGCAGAACGTTCTCAATTTAACGCTCTGCTTTCGGAAGTTGAAAGTCAGTTGGAAACTGCTAGCCAAGGCAGATTGCAGGTACAATACCAGTTGTCAGAAATTCAAATTAAGTTCGATCGCTCAATTCAAGAGCGGGAGCAAATTCAGTCTCAATTTTCGGGATTGCAAGCTCAACTAGAGAGTTCAGAGCAAGAACGAGAAATCCTCAACTCTCAATTGGAAACCGCCCGCCAACAACCAAATCAACCGCAACCTGAAGCATTAGAGCTGGAAACGCAGTTAGAAGCAGCGAATCAGGATAAAATGCAGTTAAACTCTCAGTTATCTGAGCTGCAAAGTCAATCAGAAACGGTTGTTCGAGAGCGGGAGCAATTGCTGGCTCAGTTGTCAGAATTGCAGGTTGAATTAGAAACGGCTAACAGAGAGCGATCGCACATTTACTCTCAAATGTCGGAATTGCAAACTCAAATCGAGACAGCCAATCAGAATCAAGCTCAACTGCAATCTCCAGTACCCGAATTAGAACACCAGTTAGAAAGTCTACATCAAGAGCGATCGCAACTGCAATCAGATTTAGAAACTGCAAACACCGAACGCTCGCACCTCAATTCTCAACTGTCGGAATTGCAAAATCAAATCGAGACAGCCAATCAAAATCAAACGCAACTGCACTCTCAAATATCCGACTTAGAAAATCAGTTAGAAAATGGGCGTCAAACTCGATCGCAATTGGAAGAGCAACTCAATTCTCAAGTCTCGGAATTGCAAAGTCAAATCGAGAGAGCCAATCAAAATCAAAATGAACTGCAATCTCAAATATCCGACTTAGAAAATCAGTTAGAAAATGGGCGTCAAACTCGATCGCAATTGGAAGAGCAACTCAATTCTCAAGTCTTGGAATTGCAAAGTCAACTTCACACAGCCAACCAGAATCAAAATCAACTGCAATCTCAAATATCCGACTTAGAAAATCAGTTAGAAAATGGGCGTCAAACTCGATCGCAATTGGAAGAGCAACTCAATTCTCAAGTCTCGGAATTGCAAACTCAACTTGAGACAGCCAACCACAATCAAACCCAACTGCAATCTCAAATATCTGAATTAGAAAATCAGTTAGAAAATGGGAGTCAAACTCGATCGCAATTGGAAGAGCAACTCAATTCTCAACTGTCGGAATTGCAAAGTCAACTTGACACAGCCAACCAGAATCAAAATCAACTGCAATCTCAAATATCCGACTTAGAAAATCAGTTAGAAAATGGGCTTCAAACTCGATCGCAATTGGAAGAGCAACTCAATTCTCAAGTCTCGGAATTGCAAAGTCAACTTGACACAGCCAACCAGAATCAAAATCAACTGCAATCTCAAATATCCGACTTAGAAAATCAGTTAGAAAATGGGCGTCAAACTCGATCGCAATTAGAGTCTCAGCTAGAAACTGCAAACAGAGAGCGATCGCACATTTACGCCCAACTCTCGGAAATGCAAAGTCAAATCGAGACAGCCAGCCAGACTCAAAATCAACTGCAATCTCAAATATCTGAGTTAGAACATCACTTAGAAGCAGTATATCAAGAACGGTTGCAGCCAACATCCGAAATTGCCGCCACAGGGGAAGAATCACCAAAAGCTGAATTAGTCGATCAAAACGCCGAGTCAACCCGAAACTCAGGAATTGGGAAAAATCAAGAAATTGTAGTTTCTCAGCAAGGCGAAGGTGACTATACCACTATTAGCGAAGCCCTAAAAAATGCTGTTTCTGGTACGAAAATTCACGTGCATCCGGGTGTGTATAAAGAAAGTATAATAATCGACAAGTCTGTGGAAATTCTCGGCAACACAGAAGCGGGTAGCGTCACTCTTGAAAGCAGCCAGTCTAACTGCATTCAAATGGCAACAGACAGCGCTTTAGTGCGAGGATTAACAATTAAAACAACAGGGAAATATTACGCTGTAGATATTCGCCAAGGCGAGTTAATCGTAGAAGACAGTGATATCACTTCTGCCAACTATTCTGTAGTGGGAATTTGCGGCTCTAATGCCGATTCGGTAATCCGTCGCTGTCAAATTCATGATGGAATATGGAACGGAATCTTTATCTCGGATAATGGCAAAGCAACGGTGGAAGATTGCACTATCTCTAATAACGGTACTCTGGGAATAGGTGTCGGATTGGGAGGAAAATTGATTGCGCGTCGGTGTAGAATTAATGGTAATCAAGGTGAGGCGATCGCAGTTTATCGAGATGGTATTGCTACGGTGGATGATTGCGATTTAACCGGCAATACTGGGGGCGCTTGGCGGATTGCAGATAACGGATATATTCGCGGGAAAGGCAATCAAGAATAGAAGAAGTCATTAGTCATAGGGCATAGGGCATAGGGCATAGGGCATAGGGCATAGGGCATAGGGCATAGGGCATAGGGCATAGGGCATAGGGTGTGTCGCTTGCGAAAAATCTCTAACTCGATATCGACAATCGAGCCAGCGACGCACCTGAAAATTAAAAATGTATGCGAGAAGCCTAAACAAGCCTAAATTCCTAACAATTGAACTAAATTTTCCTTCATCATGAAATCTATTTAGCGCTGAGTCTTAAACAAAAGACTTAACCGCATTTGCCAAATCCGCCGCATACTCTTCGTGTAAGCCCAAAGATCCCGGAATAACTCGCGATTCCACTCCCGGTAATTGGGCTAATACTTCCATTTCCGCCTTAGATTTTGGCGGTGCTTTCTCAGCAATTACAACCATCACCGGTACTGCTAATTCTTGGAAGTTGGCGACAAATTCTTCTCGGGTTTTTGCCGGATCTAAACCACCAGTTACAAAAGCCGCCGAACCAAATCTCGCACCCGCTTTCTGAGTAACTTTCCACTTGTTTTGGATGAAATCGGGGGTGACTTTTGCTGCATCCGCGTAGACGTGGCGGCGGTACATTAAACCCAGGAATGACGGCGCAGTGTTCAGTTTGTAAAGGAATTGACCGAGTAAGGGCGATCGTACTAATTCTCTCACAATTCCGTGCCAGCCGCTTTGCTGTTTGCTCATCGTCGGTAAAGGCCCGCGCCAAGTCGGTGCAGCTAACACAATTTTTGACCAAACATTCGGCTTTGACTGCGCTAATTGCATAGCATAACCCGCAGCGTGACCGGCCGCAACTACAGCCACAGGACTGCTAAAAGTAGACTCAACAACATCCTTCAGAAATTGATGGTATAATTGCGGTTCGTAGTCGGTTCGCGGGCGAGCCGAGTCGCCAAAACCAGGCCAATCTACACTCACAACTTGAAAGTTAGGAGCCAACAATTCCGCTAAAGGACGCATTTCTGCTCGTGTTGAAACTGTACTGAAAGCTGGCAGCAATAATACGGTGTTTCCTTGTCCTCTGGTTTCGTAAATAACTTTGATTTGCGTTCCTTTCCACTTCCAGAGATATTCTTGAACTGTCGCGGGATAGTTGCTAGAATTAGATTTGGTTAAATCAGCAGTCTGAGTCACAGCTTTTTCTCCTGTTAATTTGCTTCTGCTTGCGCGCTAACTTCGCAATCCAGTGCCTTATTTCTCATCATTTGAAAAATGTTGTAAAATCCGTTAGCGCGGGAAGGTGTCAGGCTGACATTCAATCCCGTATCTTGAATAAAATCTGGGGTAACGCTGACTATTTCCGCAGGCGTCAATCCGCTCAAACCTTCCACGAGCAAGCCAACTAATCCTTTGACTAACTGAGCGTCTGAATCGCCTTCAAAGGAAACTTTTCCGTCGGCTAAAGTTGCGGTAATATAAACTTGTGACACGCAGCCAGAAACTTTGTTTTCTGGCAGTTTATTGCTTTCGGGAAATGGTGGGAGTCGCTTGGCATACCACAGCAGTTGTTCGTAGCGCTGTTTCGGATCGGAGTGTCGCTGGAAGCGCTGGACGATTTTAGCTAGGGTTGGCGGTAGCGCGGTATTTGCGGACATGATTTCGATTAGCGGTTTACATCGCTAATATTATACATTTCATTTTAGCAGTCGGTGCGGGCGATCGCCTATCAGAATAGGTTATTGTAGAGACAAATTGCGTGAAGCGTTCGCTCTCCCCTTCCCGAAGGCTAGCTATCCCGTTATTAATCGCCCTACAAATCTCAACGGAGGAAATATGGTATTTGGTGCAGTTGACGAACATTGGTGCCGAGTTGTGATGAACTGCGAAACTCGCAACATCGTTAAAAGCTTGCAGCCCGATCGATTAAATACCTTAGAAATCTCTGGCGACAGTTGGGGCAAATTAGAATCTTTTCAAAGCTATAAATCCCTCAACTATCCAGAGTTTGACATTTGCGAGTGTTGCCTCGATCAAACATTTGATTTAATCATTGCCGAACAGATATTTGAACATTTACTTTGGCCTTACCGCGCTGGCAAAAATATCTATCAAATGCTCGACAAAAACGGTTATTTTTTAATAACTATACCGTTTTTGATTCGGATTCACGATTACCCTAACGACTGCTCTCGCTGGACAGAAACAGGAATCAAATACCTGCTGGCTGAATGCGGTTTCAATTTAGAGCGCATCCAAACAGGCTCTTGGGGAAACCGCGCTTGTATTGTGGCAAACTTCTCAAAATGGGAATATTACAATGCTTCCATTCATTCGTTAGCAAATGAGCCGGATTTTCCCTTAGTAGTATGGGCTTTGGCGCAGAAATAATACCCCGATCGCCGGCTTGTCGATCGCCAATCGGTATAAATTATTGTAGAGCCCAAGTGCGATCGCCCACAAATATCAAATGTCGCAACGATCGCGATATTACCAAAAAAACATTCGCTTTCTGGGCGCTCAAGTCAGATCCAGAGGCGGCAAGCCGCGCAACTGCCGCAGCGAGTTGATACACAACTGACAGTCGCAGCCAAACAGCGCCGCCGCCGCATCGCTTTCTTCTTCGGTAAAATCCAGCATCGCCACAGGCTGGCCATCCCGCGGCTGCCAACCAATTGTTTGTTTAGCATTAGCAGCAGCGGTTTTCGCGGGAAGGCGCACGCAACTCAGACGTTGGGTGTGGGGCGATCGCACGCAGGTTGGTGCATCAGCCGATTTACCCGGTGTTTCGCCTATGTTTTGAGCATTTTGGGCGATCGCGCTCAAAGACATCAGAGATCCAAACAGCGTCGGACTTACAAGCAAAGTGAGGAGCAATTTATTCATGTGTCGTCCTTAAGAACTTCAACGTACACAGTAGCGGATTATCTGTGGCAATTCAACAAGGTTTTTGGCTTGCATCAGTACAGTTTGCCGTTATTAAGGTTTAAAATCCGAATATTTTTTTTATCAAACTTGCAATAATTCCCCGTATTGGCAAGCAGATTTTTGCGATCGCGATCGCCTGTGCTTCCCAGTTTAAGATTTGTTGCAAGTTTAGATAATTCCCCTAGCTAGTGATAACAAAATCATTCAATGTGGGTAAAATAATGTCAGTCAGGGCAACTCGAAGCAGCGCGCAAGTTTACATCAGAAACCAGGTGGGGAGTGATGAGTACAGTTTTAGTTGTGGAGGATTCCCGCAGCCAGCGGGAGTGCATTTCACATCAGTTGAGATGCAGTGGATTAAATGTAATTCAAGCATCTGACGGTGTAGAAGCACTAGATAAAGTTGAGAGAAATTACCCGGATTTAGTATTATTAGATATCGTAATGCCCCGCATGGACGGTTACGGTGTTTGCCGTTTAATTAAAGCTAATCCCGAAACTCGGAATATACCAGTAATATTTTTAACCGGGAAGGGACAGCAGCTAGCTTTGTTCTCCAGGGCGATCGATCGCGCCGAGGCGTATGTTAGCAAACCTTGGCAGCCCAGGGAACTTTTGGCAACCATCAAAAAAGTATTGATTAATGCCAATATTAAGTTCGATCGGGCTTCGGCTGACGCTTGGACGGAATACGGCATTTTAAACTTAAGTACGATCGAATTGTATCAAAGTCGCGCCGATGCTTGGACAAAATACAGCGCCCAAATTATTAAATTGTACGATACCAGCATAGCAGCTTTCCAGCAAGCTTTGGCAATTGAACCGACTCACTCGACGGCCAACAAGTATCGCAACCGAGTTCAGACTGTCCGGGCAATTTTGATGAAAAAGATTGAGCAAAATCAACCTTGCAAAGTTTGCGATTATTATTACGGCAAAGATGGTATAAATTGTGCAGTACATCCCGCTGGCCGCCCTCAGCCTTTTTGTCGCGATTGGGAGTTTAATTAATTAAAATACAATGAAAACAAATAACCGCACTAACTTGGAACAACTGCTGCAAGAAAGAAACGAAAATCCCCAAAGAACGGCAGAAATTGATGCCAAAATTAATGCGACTTTCCGCCAAGAACACACCATATTGGTAATGGATATGTCGGGGTTTTCGCGAACGACTGTCCGCTACGGAATCATTCATTTTCTGGCAATGATTCACCGGATGCACGGAATTGTCAAACCGATAATTGCGGAATGTGGCGGTACTGTTGTTAAGGAGGAAGCAGACAATATTTTTGCAGTATTTCCCGATGTAAAATCTGCTGTGGAATCTGCAATTGAATCTCTGAAACAAACGGTGGCTGTCAACACGACTCTGCCGCCGGATATGGATATTTACCTCTGCATTGGTATTGGCTGCGGCGATGTTTTGATGCTGGAAGGAGAGGATATGTACGGTTCGGAATTTAATCTAGCAGCCAAGCTGGGAGAGGATTTGGCGGAACGGGGAGAGATTTTGCTTACCTCAGCAGCGTTTGAAAAGTTTGAAGGTGATAAGCAAGATTGGGAAAGAATAGATTTTTCGATTTCGGGTTTAGATTTGGTGGCGTACAAGCAGGTATCATCTACTTAATTTATCTCAGGTTTTTTTCACAATACCCGAAAATAAAATTAATAATCTCCCGTGTTAAATCAAAGAAACCGGGTTTTTTCTGAATCTCTCGACTACGACATAGGATTTTAGTAAAAACCCGGTTTCTCACTACGCGTCCAGGAATATTAAATTTAAAATTAATGATTAACGAACCCAAAAATTGGAAAACTATTAATTTATCTGCGATTAAGCAGCGGCTGGCTTGGGTACAACAACAGCCGGATGGAGTTGTATTTTGCAAAGAGTCGGGAGTTCACTATGTTGCAGTTAGAAAAGATAAAGGTCAAATTAAGCTATGTTTAGTAGAAAAAGTGAATTTGTATACAGATTTATTGCAATCTGTGTTCAACCTCAACAATCCTCTGCATTTAGTTTCAGAATATACCCAAGCGATGATGTTGGGTTTATTGTGGCAAAATCAACCTAAAAAAGTTTATATAGCTGGGTTTGGCGGCGGCAGAATTCCGTTAGTTATGCACCATTATTTGCCGGAAACTGTTGTAGAATGTGCTGATGTAGATGCGATCGCCCTGGAAGCAGCCATCGAGTGTTTTGGAGTGCAGTTCGACAGCAGACTCAGCGTCGCAATCCAAGATGGGAGAGAGTACCTAGAGCAGCAAAGCCCAGATGTGCAGTACGATATAATTATGACTGACGTGTTTTTTGGCAACGGCTACTTTCCACACCGGCTAGCAACTAAAGAATTTTATGAACTTTGCCAAAAACATTTGTCAACCGCCGGAGTTGTTTTAGTAAATCTGCTGCAAAGAGATGAGTTTTATGCCCAAAAGGTGAAGACTTTTCAAAGTGTGTTTTCCCAGGTATACGTCTGCCCTTGGAAGGATATTAATAGTGTTTTAATTGGGACTAACGGCCCTATTTTAGAGAAAGACGAGATTGTTTCCAGGGCAAAATACGTGCAAGATGGACATGAATTTTCGTTTTCCTTGACAGACAGAGCTCTTGATGTGAAAATAGGTTCAGAATTGGGTGAAATTATACCTGATTTAGACCAAGCTCAAATTTTGACCGACGATTTGCCACCTGCGGGTTATTTTGATTGCTGGTTATTTTGATTGATATCAAACACCACAAAACTGGTTCGTAGTGAGGACTTTAGTCCTCTCAAAATGCTGCGGACTAAAGTCCTCACTACGAACCTAATTAACATTTTTTCTACCGGATTAGATATAATTTATCCTTTGTTATTTTGATTGCTGGTTATTTTGATTGATATCAAACACCACAAAACTGGTTCGTAGTGAGGACTTTAGTCCTCCGAAAATGAGGACTAAAGTCCTCACTACGAACCTAATTAACATTTTTTACCGGATTAGATATAATTTATCCTTTGTTATTTTGATTGCTGGTTATTTTGATTGATATCAAACACCACAAAACTGGTTCGTAGTGAGGACTTTAGTCCTCCGAAAATGAGGACTAAAGTCCTCACTACGAACCTAATTAACATTTTTTACCGGATTAGATATAATTTATCCTTTGTTATTTTGATTGCTGGTTATTTTGATTGATCAAACACCACAAAACTGGTTCGTAGTGAGGACTTTAGTCCTCTCAAAATGCTGCGGACTAAAGTCCTCACTACGAACCTAATTAACATTTTTTACCGGATTAGATATAATTTATCCTTTGTTATTTTGATTGCTGGTTATTTTGATTGATATCAAACACAAGAAAACTGGTTCGTAGTGAGGACTTCAGTCCTCATTTTCGGAGGACTAAAGTCCTCACTACGAACCTAATTAGCATTTTTTACCGGATTGGATATAATTTATCCTTTAATATATTCAGCCATTTGTTTTTCTAGGCGATCGATCAATGTATCGACATCCGCTGCTGCGAGTTCAAAACAATCAGGGGGTGCGGGGTCAATTTCAAACAAAATTAGCTTGATTTCACCTTCGCCGATCGCCAAAATCGCCACCTCTTTCTCGGGTTTGTGAGCGTTTAGCACTCCTAAAATTTCCTGAATATGACTTTTAACTTGACGGTTTAACTCTTCTACTGCTTCTTTCTTACAGTACACGAAACGTGGCGTTCCGGCAATATCAATGCCCAAAATATCGTCGCTTTCTTCTCCTCTTTCCTGAAACAGCCCCCAAGCTAAAGCCGCCAATTCTTGTTTGTTGGCTGCTACAAATTTATCTAATTTGCGCCGCCAGTTATTTTGTTTTTTTTCTTCTGAATCAGGGCTACCAAATAAAAACATTTTCTCTCTTTGCTTGTAGAAACTAATATTTTGGAGTTCGTAGTGAGGACTTTAGTCCTCTCCTGCGGGATTTAAGGACTAAAGTCCTTACTACAAACCATGCTTTAAGGACTAAAGTCCTTACTACAAACCATACTTATTTTATACCAGATTGCACGCGCCAGAGCGACGCATAAACTCC
The DNA here is from genome assembly GCF_020883145.1 of Microcoleus sp. CAWBG27. Classification (NCBI taxonomy): domain Bacteria; kingdom Bacillati; phylum Cyanobacteriota; class Cyanophyceae; order Oscillatoriales; family Microcoleaceae; genus Microcoleus; species Microcoleus sp. CAWBG27. Next base: position 38,719 of record NZ_JAHREU010000051.1, on the reverse strand, counting down.
ATTATGTTCGATAAGTTGTTCGTGATGACCTGATTCTACCACTCGCCCCTGCTCCATGACAAAAATGCAATCGGCATTACGGACTGTAGAAAGACGGTGGGCGATCGCAATTGTAGTCCGATTTTTGGTAATTCGTTCGAGCGATCGCTGAATTGCGGCCTCCGTCTCGTTATCCACCGCTGAAGTAGCTTCATCGAGAATCAAAATCGGTGGATTCTTCAACACAGCCCTCGCAATCGCAATCCGCTGTCGCTGTCCCCCCGACAATTTTTGACCGCGTTCCCCTACAATAGTATTGTAGCCATCCGGCAATTGCGCGATAAACTCGTCAGCTTCCGCAATTTGAGCAGCATTTACTATCTCTCTATAGCTGGCATCAAAAGTGCCGTAAGCAATATTTTCAGCCACCGTACCGTGAAACAAGAATACATCTTGACTCACCAATCCGATCGCTCTCCGCAAATCTTTTAAATTCAGGGTAGTTAATTCTATGCCATCGAGATAAATCTGACCGTATTGTACCTCGTACAGCCTCATAATTAATTTTACCAGCGTACTTTTTCCCGAACCAGTCGCGCCCACAATTGCCGTAGTCTTCCCCGCCGGCAGAGTCAGGGAAAAATACTGCAAAATCGGTTTTCTTTGATTGTAATAAAAGGTAACATTTTTAAATTCCAGCGTGCCTTTAATCGAACTAACCGGCAGCCGAATATCACCGGTGCGAATTGCGATCGGCGTATCCAACAAATTCATCACCCGATTAGTAGAAGCCATGGCGCGCTGGTATCGATCCATAGTATCACCCAGCCGAGTCAGCGGCCACAGCAACCGCTGGGTCAAAAACACCAAAACGCTGTAAGTCCCTACAGACAATCTGCCCGCCACTACCTCCAAACCGCCCAGAAATAGCGTTGCAATAAAGCCCAGGAAAATCACCACGCGAATTAGCGGAATAAAAGCTGCCGAAATTGCGATCGCCCGTCGGTTACTTTGGCGGTAAGCTTGGCTTTGGGTTTCGATGCGCTCAGTTTCATAATCTTCGGAAGTAAAACTTTTAATAGTAGTAATTCCAGTCAAATTATTCGACAATTGCCCGTTCAAAAAACTTACCTTTTCCCGCACATCAGCATACAGTGGAGCAAGGCGATTTTGAAATGCAAACGAGCCCCAAATAATAAAAGGAATCGGCAGCATTGACAGGATAGCAACAGCAGGAGATGCTGCAAAAAAAGCAGCGCTAATCACAATTACCGTCGTACTTACCTGAATCACTTCATTGGCACCACCATCCAAAAACCTCTCAAGTTGATTGATGTCATCATTGAGAATTGAAATCAAACCGCCGGTGCTGCGTTCTTCAAAATAAGCTAATTCTAATTCTTGTAAATGGCTGTAAGCTTCCAGACGCAAATCGTGTTCGATATCCTGAGCCAAATTGCGCCACAAATAATCATAAGCATATTCAAAAATAGATTCCAAACTCCAAACAATCAAACTCAAAAAGGTAATGATTGCCAGTTGCCAAACAACATCTTTTATTCCCCACTTAGCAAGGATAGAATCTTGTTGTTTGACCACGACATCAACGGCAATACCAATTAATGCTGGTGGCGCTAAATCGAAGAATTTATTCAGCAGCGAACAAATACTTGCCAGCCAAGTTTTGAGGCGGTAGCGGCGCCCGTACTTCAGCAGCCGCTTGAGGGGATGGACAGGTTTAGAGGGATTTGGTGACAATTGAGGATGGGGATAATTGGACAAGTTTTAGATTTTACACTTACTTTCACGGCTTTGGGAACGGGCTAGAAGCCCATTCCACACCTATGAAATTGTTTTTGGGAACGGGCTAGAAGCCCATTCCACAAGCTGTAAAATTGTTTTTGGGAAAGGGCTTCTAGCCCGTTCCACACCTGTGAAATTGTCTTTGGGAACGGGCTAGAAGCCCTTTCTACAACCTGGAAATTGTCTTTGGGAACGGGCTAGAAGCCCATTCCACAACCTGGAAATTGTCTTTGGGAACAGGCTAGAAGCCCATTCCACAACCTGGAAATTGTTTTGTGAAACGGGCTTCGACGCGGTTCGTGAAAACAGTTTTTGATAACCGACAAATCAGCCTAGGCTTTAAACGTTAACACAGGCTTCATTTTAGCGACTATCCGCACCATTTGTGCCTCCACCTGAACGTCAATTACTGGTTGAATTGGTTTGTAAGCTGCCGGGGCTTCTTCGATTCTACGTTCTTCCCGCAAGGTAATGCAATCTATGCCGGTTAATCCCAAAGCGCCGTCTGTTTTGTCAGCACCTTGGCGACTCAAATCGAAGCGCGATCGCGCCCTGCCCGCACCGTGAGAAGCCGATCGCAAAAATCGATCGTTTCCCAAACCAATTAGCAAATAAGACGGCGCACCCATCGAACCCGGTACAATTACAGGCTGGCCGGAATGTGCGGGACAAGCGCCTTTGCGCGTTACCCAGCCGTCACCTTCAGGTAAGGTAATATTGTGAGGCAAATCGTAAACTAAAGGAGCTTCGATATCCCCGAAAACTTGCCGCAAACGCAGTCGCAGCAGTTCTGCTAGCAGCAAGCGGTTGATAAAACCGTAATTGGCGGCCGTTGCTTCCGCTTGTAGGTAGCTGCTCACAAGTTCGGGATTGGCTTCGACAGACAGGGGAAACAGCCCGGATTCAGGGTATTTTAGGGTTTTCGGCCAGGCTTCGCAAGCTCGATCGCGCCACATACCGCCGATGTATTTGCCGACATTTCGCGAACCGGAGTGAATCATAAAAGCGATTTGTCCCGATCGAACTCCCCAAGTATAGGCCGTAGCTCGATCGACAACTTCTTCAACCACTTGAATTTCTACAAAATGATTGCCGCCGCCGATGGTAGCTAACCCGCCATCCCTTACAGTGCCGTCGTTTGGGACTAATTCTTCGGGAGCCCATTTGACATCGCCATTCATCGAACCACCGAGAAAAGTGCGTGAAGCGCAGCTATCCCGCAGGGAATCGCACTCACCCGCCAACTGCTCAAAATCCGAATTTGCGGCGCTACCCATTGCCCGATCCAGCATACCATCCAGCCATCCGGGTATCCCGTGTTGGAACATCGCGCGGGCAGTTTTTGCAGTCATGCTGACATCGCGAGTACCGAAGAAATAATCGCCTTTCATCAACTCTACAAATCGATCGCGCTGGCTGAGGAATTGTTCGATCGACAAATCAGCAACGTGCAAGCGCATCCCGCAGTTAATATCGGAACCGACAGCCGCCGGAATCACCATTTTGTCAGTTTGGACGATCGAGCCAATAGCCACTCCCGCATCCCCCGGATGGAAGTCTGGAGTGGCGCAGGCGCGACAAACACAACCACCTTGAGGGTGACGGACATTCGCCAAATTTGCTAACTGTTTCAGCGCTTTTGCTTCCACCGGAAAACCTTCTGGAAGCAAAACTTCTGCTGTTATAGGACAGCCATTTTCACTGTTTTCTGTTGTAGAATTGGCATCTTGCCAGTCTTCTCCTGTACAATTGGCATCTTGCCAGTTTTCTTTTAGAGAACTATTGAGACAAATCGAGTAGACTTTGTTGTTGTAACTCACATCAAGACCTTGTCGAGACAAAGCTCGCAAAAGCCTGTTCAAGTTTTTTGGCTGCTGCATAAGTAGTCTGTTGCGGGTTGCAGTGCAACCCCCACAAATTGAAGAGATGTTGTAGTTCGTAAAAGACTTTGGTTCAGCAGCCGCAATCTTTTTAGAGACAAGTTGAAGGCAACTTTTCTACTTATTACAATTCTCACATATCATTTTTGATATGTCAACTTCCAGCGAGTATCAGAAACCGGGTTTCTGCCTAGATACTTCGCAAACACACAAAATTTTTGTCAGAAACCCGGTTTCTTTTCCCAGCGAGTATTAGAAACAGGGTTTCTGCTTAGATACTTCGCAAACACACAAAAATTATTAGAACTCTTGCAAAAATCCAAAGCACCCCATCCCAACCCTCCCCTTATTAAGGGGAGGGAGCAAGATTATTCTTGTTTCCCCCCGCGGGAGGGGGGACTTGCGCGGGGTAAATTTGACTTTTGCAAGAGGTCTCTTGTCAGAAACCCGGTTTCTTTTCCCACAGTCTCCTCAATAATTCCTGTTTTCATAGTTTACAGATAATATCTAACCGTTGTCACAACCCGACTTTTTTTAGCCAGCAAAGCCGCCTTCAAAAAGAAAGCAGTTTGATTGTGCAGCAGTCCCTCCCACCAATTTTTCGTCACAAAAGCCGGAATAATTAGCGTTAAGAAAACTCCCGGGCGTTGCTCTTCAAACAAAGTCAAAAAGTGAGTTAAAGCCTCACCAACAGAACGGTAAGGCGATTCCAGAATTTCTAGGGGAATGTCAGATTGCAAATCTTGCCAAGCCGCTTGCAGTTTTGCTCTATCTGTCAAACCTATATCTACGTGAACCGCCACAACCTCATCAGCAATTAAACGAGCGTAATCCAAGGCATCAAAAGTTCCCCGGTGCAACTGGCCAACTAACACCACCGCCGGATGTTTCACCAGCTTAACTTTAGGTCTGGGAGGATAAGATATAGGTTCTATTCCCTGAATGCTCAAGCGAGCCGCTACATAACGATAGTGGCGGTGAATTGCTAAAAACAGACTGACTACAATCGGAATAGTGACTACCACAACCCAAGCTCCCAAAAGGAATTTTGTCGCAATAATTACAGCCAAAACCCCCGTTGTTGCCACTGCACCAATACCGTTCATCGCAGCACTAGCTTGCCAACCTTTACCTCGCTCCTTAAACCAGTGAATCACCATTCCCGATTGAGAGAGAGTAAAAGAAGTGAAAACTCCAACCGCATACAGTGGAATTACTGCGGTGGTATCGCCTCGGAAGATGATAATTAACAGAGCCGCGCAGAGGCTGAGCAAATTAATGCCATTAGAATAAACTAGCCGATCGCCCAACAGCGACAACTGCCTCGGCAAATACCCGTCCCGCGCCAAAAAATAACAAAGTCGCGGAAAATCCGCATAACTCGTATTCGCAGCCAACAGCAAAATCAGCAGAGTTGCTGCCTGCAAATAGTAATAAAATATACCGACTCCAAAAATATCTTTTCCTAAGACAGAAAGGAGTGTTTCATTTTCAGTAGGAATCACATGATAGACATTAGCTAAGTAACTAATTCCCAAAAACATCACTCCTAGAATTACCCCCAAATAAGTTAAAGTCAGGCGCGCATTCTTCCATTCAGGAGGCTTAAAAGCCAACACTCCATCCGATATAGCTTCAACTCCAGTCAGGGCTGTACAGCCCGCGGCAAAGGCGCGCGCGATCAGAAACAATCCCAAAGGTTCCTTAGCTGGAATGTTTTCTAATGCTGGCAAAACATGACCTGTTGCCTGTTGGAATAAACCGCAGCCAATCAAGATAAAAATGCCCACGATAAACGCATAGGTGGGAACCATAAATATCTTGCCAGATTCCCGCAGTCCTCTGAGATTGGCAAACATGATCAGGACAATACAAACTAAGCACAGTTCAACGGTATAGGGCAGCAACGAGGGAACTGCGGAAGTCAAGGCGGCAATACCAGCGGAAATACTGACTGTTACGGTGAGGATGTAGTCAATCATCAGCGAAGCCGCTGCGATCAAACCGGGATAAATACCTAAGTTTTCTCGCGCCACAATGTAAGCGCCGCCACCGTTGGGGTACGCTTTTATTGTCTGTCGGTAAGACAGCGCCACGATCGCCAACAGTAAAACAATAATTCCCGAAATCGGCAGCGATAAACTCAAGCTGCTGCTCCCTGCTAGTAACAGCACCAGGAGAGTTTCTTGAGTAGCGTAGGCCACAGAAGAAAGTGCATCGGAAGCAAGAACAGCTAGTCCTGTAGCGTTGTTCAGCCGTTCGTGAACAGATGCGCTGGTGGGGAGAGATTCACCCAGTAAAACCCGCTTCAGCCGAGAATAAGTGTACATTGAAACTCAATATATAGGCGTCCACAAATCATAATGGAGGCGGGGACAGTTTTCAGCAATTTTGGGCTCACAAGTTGTAATTATCTCTGGCTTGCTGAGTCAGCTTCAGCTTCTGTTCTAGAGCTTGCCAATCTTCGGCTTCGATATCGCTGATGAATTCGTCGAGACTGTCGCGGTAAATAGAGAGCGATCGCAATAATTGCTCTCGATTGTACTTGGCCACCATCACTCCTAGCTCGGGGTTGCCGCCCCCTACGCGGCTGGTGTCCCGAAAACCGGAACTCGCCAAATTTTGGGCTAAATTCACAATATCTCGATCGCCCTCTCGATCGCACGCAGCCACCAGCGTCGCACTAGCCATTATCGGCAAATGAGAAATCCAAGCCACAGCTCGATCGTGTTCTTGAGGGCCACACCGATAAACCAACGCACCCAACAACCGCGCGATTTCCTCAACCTTCTCCACAGACTGCGGCGGAGTCTGTGCAGTCGGAGTCACCACATAGGGCCGCCCTACAAACAAATCCCTCACCGCCGCCTCAATCCCGCTTTCAGCAGTCCCCGCCATCGGGTGTCCCCCGACAAAATTCGGCCACAGAGCCGACACAGCCTCGACAATGGGAGTTTTTACCGAACCGACATCGGTTACAATCGCATCAGGGGAAAGATGGGGAATTAATTTTTGGACGATCGGCTCGATCGCTCCTAGGGGCGTGCAAATAAAAACCAAATCCGCTGTTGCCATCAAAGACAGGTGTATGCTGGCTTCAGAGACAACACCTCTGGCTTGCGCCCGATCGCAAGTCTGTTGGCGACTCGAAACCCCAACAATATTAAACCCGCGCGATCGTAAATCCAGAGCGATCGAGCCACCAATTAAACCAAGTCCTACAATACCGATATTCATCATAAAAAATGGGTTTGAAACCCCGTCCTTCGCTTGACGGCTTGACAAGAAAATTTTCGGATTAAAACCAACTTTCGCCAACAATCAAAACTTTGTCCAAATTCCTTTTCACGGATTGAGAAGCAAGCTGAAAGCGTTGTGCGAGCGCTATGGTTTGGTCGAGAACAGGAAGAATCGCATACCAGCAAGGCTAGCGCATTGGATGAGGACGATTTGCCTGTTTTCAATGCTAACAATCCCGTAACTTACCAGTTTTCTGGCAAGCTAGTTAAACGGGGTTTGTATCGGACTAAGGACGGACATTTGGTTAACCCGGATTGTAATGAGGCTGTAATTACTGGTCGCAAAAGTAAGCAGAATGGTTTTACCGGACTGTCTAGAGGGTGCCAGAACCCAGCCATTAAGAGTCAAAATCTCTTAAGAATCCCCATCCGTTTTACGGCGGGGAGTGTCAATAGCAATAAAATGGGGATATTTCGATACGGTACCGCCCCATGACAGTCGAGGAACTCCTGAAAAAATATGCCGCCGGAGAAAGAAACTTTGTCGGAATCAACCTGACTGAGGCCAACCTCAGCGGCGTCAACTTGAGCGGAGCCAACCTCACAGGTGCGAATCTGAGTGTAGCAAACCTAAGCGGAGCTAACCTCAGCAAAACCAACCTCACCGGTGCCAAACTCAACATCGCCAGACTCAGCGGCGCCCATCTCGGCGGCGCCAACCTCACCGACGCCGACCTCAACGTCGCCTACCTAGTGCGAGTTGACCTCAAAAAAGCCATACTCACAGGAGCTAAACTGATCAGAGCCGAGCTAATTCGGGCCGAACTCAGCGGAGCCAACCTCAGTGAGGCCAATCTCAGCGGCGCCACACTCACCGAAGCAACGCTCCGAGGAGCCAACCTCACTCAAGCCAACCTTCGAGGCGCTCACCTCAGTGGTGCGTGCTTGACAGAAGCCAACCTCGAACAAGCCAACCTGCAAGGCGCCGACCTCAGCCGAGCCGACCTCAGCGGTGCGGACTTGCGAGGTACCGAACTCCGACAAGCCAACCTCACTCAAGCCATACTCAGCGGAGCCGACCTCAGCGGCGTTAATTTGCGCTGGGCCATCCTCAGCGGCTGCAACCTGCGCTGGGCCGACCTCAGCGAAGCCAAATTGAGCGGCGCCGACCTCAGCCGAGCCGACCTCTGCCACGCCAACTTGCTCAATGCCAGTTTAGTTCACGCCGACCTGTCAAACGCCTATCTGATCCGCGCCGACTGGGTGGGAGCCGACTTAACCGGAGCCACCCTAACCGGAGCCAAACTCCACGCAGTTTCGCGGCTCGGCATCAAAACCGAAGGCATGACCTGCAAGTGGGTTGACCTGAGCCCCAACGGCGACCACAGTCAAATTTACTGGTTGAACTCTGGAGGAACCCACGAATTTTTTCACGAAACCTTACCCACAGTTAGGATTGTAATTGACTCGCCCTTAGACCAAGGCGCTCATTTTGCCCTAGCTGCAACTTATTACCAAATTGCCCAACAATACCCGAGTTTAAGTCAGCCACCCACGATAGAAGTCAGCTCCAGGCGCACCGTACTCGCCTTTAAAATGGACAGCGATGATAAATTATTTGCCACGGCCTACGTTGCCATTATTCCTTTTAACGACGGTGCTATAACTCAGAAAAACCTGATAGCTTTGATGAAAATGATTCAATCCCACGATGCAGGCAAACTTAGCGTCAAAGAATCCAAACACGTCCAGTTATGCAGCAAAGCTCTCAACCAAGCTATCAGCAAAGTAGACCAAATCAAAATTTCCAGTTCTTTTCCCAAAATCGGTGAAAGCATCAATTTTTTTCAAATTCCTACACAGATGCTCTTAATCAACTCCCGCGACCAAAGACTCAGCGTATATCACCACCCAGCCTTCGGCAAGCGCCTGATCAAAAAATACGATCCCAGCAACTCCAGCGCAGGCAAGTTAGCTGAGGGCACAAAATTGGGTCAAGCTAATATCGCCAGCATTTTGGATTTTATAAAAGGCTTCCACAATATAGATGTCTAGGCATATTGCATGAAGTTACAAAAAATGCTTATTCTATTTTAAAGGTTGGCATAACAAAGCTTTGTTCTACCTAACACATCAGGGAAAGTCAAAAGCATGGACGCCGAAGAACTCATCGCCAAATATGCAGCAGGAGAAAGAGACTTTACTGCCATCCTGCTTTGCGAAGCCAATCTCAGCAGGATCGATCTGAGTGGGGCTAATTTCAGCGAGGCAATCTTGAGCCTCACCAACCTGAGCGGCACCAATCTGTCAGGGGCCAACATGAGAAAAGCCAAACTCAATGTTGCCAGACTCAGCGCTGCCAACCTCAACAAAACCAACCTCAGCGGCGCTATCCTCAACGTGGCTAACTTGATTCGGGCCGACCTCAGCGAAGCCCAACTCGTCGAAGCTACATTGATCAGAGCCGAGCTGATCCGAGCTGACCTCAGCGGTGCCAACTTGAGCGGTGCCAACTTGAGCGAAGCAGATTTGAGAGAGGCCACCCTGAGAGAAGCCAATCTAGAGCAAGCCGACCTCAGCGGAGCTCACCTGAGAGGCGCTTGTCTGACAGCGGCGAACTTGGAACGGGTTAACTTGCACAGAGCCGACCTCAGCAGGGCAGACTTGCGAGGAGTGAACCTATGCAATGCCGAACTCAGACAAGCTAATCTGTCTCAAGCCAACCTCAGCGGCGCTGACTTGCGAGGCGCTAATCTCCGGTGGGCCGACCTCAGCGGTGCCAACTTGACTGGTGCTGACCTCGATGAAGCGAGATTGAGCGGGGCGAACTTGTACGGGGCAAATTTGAGCAACGTCAACCTGTTGAACGCTACTTTGGTACACGCGGATTTGACTCAAGCCAATTTGACTCACGCTGATTGGGTGGGCGCAGATTTGACGGGGGCGGCCCTGACTGGGGCAAAAATTTACGCGGTGTCGAGGTTTAATCTGAAAGCCGATGATATAACCTGCGATTGGGTGGATATGAGCCCAAACGGCGATCGCAGCCACATTCAGCGCTTTACCCCAGAAGAATCTCAGCGGTTTTTTAATGCTACACCGCCGACAGTACAAATTATTGTCGATCGACCCCTCGACCCCGACGCTAACTTTGTCCTCGCCGCTACCTACCGCCAAATTGCCAGTCAATACTCGGGTTTGAGCAATCCTCCCAGCATAGAAGTTAATTCGCGGCGCACAATCATATCATTTAGAATAGAGCAGGACGAGCAACTCTTTCCCACAGCTTTCGTTGCCATTATTCCCTTTAGCGACGCGGCATTTACTCAAAAAAATCTCATTACTCTGATCAAGATGATTCAACCCCAAAACGGCAATAATCTAGGCGTCAGAGTCTCAAATTTGGTAGTGCAATTGAACGTCGCCATGACCAAAACAATTAGAAAAATAGGGGAAATGAAAATGCAGCCGATTCGCCTCGATCGCGAACCGATGTCGAGTTTTTTTCAATCGCCTACCCAAACCATACTGGCCAACTCCAGCGCCGAAACTTTGATGGTTCACTATCACCCAGACTTTGGCAGAAACTTGACCAATTTGCCGGGAGTCAACAAAACCTCGATGGGGCCGGCAATTAAAGCGCAAAGATTTACAACCCCGCCCCTAAATACGGTGATTGAATTTGTCAAAAGCTTTTATCAGCTTGGTGAGTAAATAATATAAATTTATTTATAATTTTTATATTAATGCCACATAAAAATTAGTCCATCGCCCTTTCAGCTAGGTAAAAACAATGGAAGCAGAAGAACTTCTCAAACGATTTGAACTCGTCAAAAGATACACAGAAGGTGACAGAGATTTCACAGGAATCAACCTGAATGAAGCTAATCTCAGCCGCATCAACCTCAGCCAATCAATTTTAAGGCAGGCTAGCTTATTTGTCACCAACATCAGCGGCGCTAACTTGAGCGAAGCTGACTTGAGCGAAGCTAACCTGAATGTGGCTAGACTCAGCAGCACCAATCTCTCGCGGGCAATCTTAAACGGAGCTAGTCTCAACGTAGCAAACTTAGTCAGAGCCGATTTAACTGGAGCTCAATTAATTGGAGCATCTCTGATTAGAGGAGAATTAGTCCGCTGCGAACTTAGCAAGACTAACTTCAGTAACGCTAACATGACTGAAGCAGACTTAAGAGAGGTAAAACTGACACAAGCGAATCTGTCTGGTGCGAATCTTTCCGGTGCAAATCTTAGAGGTTCTTCAGCAAAAGAAGCTAGCTTTAAAGACGCTAATTTGCACGGCGCCGATTTGATGAAAGCAGAACTTAACGGCGTCAATTTGAGCAATGCCGATCTGAGACAAGCTTCTTTGCAGGAGGTGAATCTCAGCGGTGCTGATTTGAGCGGAGCTAATCTCAAATGGGCGGATTTAAGCGGAGCTAACCTCACTGGTGCCGATCTGAGCGATACTAAATTGAGTGGAGCTAACCTCAGCGGAGCAGATTTAAGAAATGCTAATTTAGCCAATGCGAGTTTGGTTCACGCCGATTTGACAGAAACCAATTTGATTAATGCAGATTGGGTGGGCGCAGATTTGACCGGGGCAACTTTAACTGGGGCAAAAATGTATTTGGTACCCAGATTTGGTATCGTTGCAGATGATATTAATTGCCAGTGGGTTGACATCAGCCCCGCAGGCGATCGCAGTTTGGTGCAACAATTTAATTCGTCGTCTGAAGCGAGAAAGTTTTTAAATCATACGCCGGGGTTGGTGCGAATTGTGGTTGACGCACTTTTAGACCACTCAGCCAACAGAACTTTAGCAACAACCTATAGCGAAATAGCTAAGCATTACGGAGCCATGAGCCGTCCTCCCAATATAGAAGTGGGCTATCGCCGGACAACTCTGACTTTTAGATTTGATAGCGACGAGCATTTATTGCCAGCAGCTTTTTTAGCGATTGTTCCTTTTAAGGATGCCTTAGAAACTCAGAAAAATGTGGTGGCGGTTGGCAAAACTATCGCAAATCAAAATTTAGAAAAAAAACGGATAATACAGTTATCTAAAGCATTGAATGCAGCAATGGCTAATTTAACTGATGTGAAAAGAATGCTGGAAACAACAATAAATGTCTCTCAGGAAACAAACTTTTTTCAGTCACCTACCCAAACTATTTTAATTAGTTCGGGGCAGGAGAGTTTTACAGTGCAGTCTCATCAGGATTTTGGTCGGCGAAGTGGAAATAATCAGGAGAGTAAATTTAGTTTGGCTGTGGGTCAAAAAGTAGTTGATTTTCTGGCAAGTTTTGATTATCTTGATTGATAAATATCAACAGTGAAATCGATTGATTGAGGTAGAAGTCCATAATTCGCTGCTCCGCTTTTTGCGATCGCACTCCGAGCCGCACTGGCCCCACCATTTAACGATGGCGCGACTGGTGGCGCGGGCTTTGCGCTTGGGGCGGAGCGCTCTGATCCAAACTGGGCTGCCGGCATCGGCTTACCGACAGCGATATCGAGTCAGCTATTTGATGCCAATTTTGATGTGGCCGGATCCGGTGATTTTAGTGGCGCCGACACCGCTGCTGGAACATTTGCAGGAGGTGGAAATTCCGCGATTGCAAGAGTGGCTGCAAACTGAAAGGCCGTTAGCGAAGCCCTCGAAGAGGATCGAGATTTATTCCCATAATGCCGCTGGACGGGGGTTGATGCTAGCAGATCCGCAGTCTTGGCTGGCGGCGCGCTTGACGGGAAATTCGGAACTTCACAGCAATATTCCGACAATTATCGACGGTGTGGATGATTTGGAAGTTTGGACGCGGCAGCAATTGACGGTGGGTTTGGCACCGGCCCATTGGAATGATTTAATGGAATCTGAGCCAATGCTGGCGGATGAGATCCGACAAGCGCGAGTGTTGCTAACGCGGGCTGTGTTTCAGCATCCAGCTAAACCAGACGAGTGCTATTTGCTAGAAACCGCAGAGCAAAATATTTTGCAAGGGCTGTTTGAAACGATCGAGCAAAACCCTGGGATTCCGCCTGCTTGGAGCAATTTTTGGCAGCGGTGGAACACCAACGGCAGACTGCGGTGGGCGCAAATTCATCGCTCTGCTGGGTCATTTTCGCTATTCTGCGCGCCGGTGCAGGTGGCTGATGTTTTAAGCAAAATTTGGTCTGCTGTGCCTGTGGTGTTGATTGGTGGGGCGGTGGATGTGGAACAGAAGGCTCCGATCTTCCGGCAAATGATGGGATTGCCTGAGTTGACGAGTGTGAAGTTTTCGCCCGATCGACAAAACGAGTTAATTCAACTGTACATTCCGAACTGGCTGCCGCTGCCGAATACGCCGGAATTTCAGGGTGTTTTAATGGAAGAAATTCGGACTTTGTTGTTGATGAGTGCGTCGGTGGCGGGTTTAACGGTGCTGATTGTGGGGGATGTACCGCTGAAGGCTCGGATGGCGGCGATTTTGGCTTCTGAGTTCGGTTCTCGGGTGCAGGTGGAAAAAACCGAGGTGGGCGAGAATGCGATTTTGGTGACTGGGTGGGAGTTTTGGCGGCAACATCAGGGGGAGTTGAGTGCACCTCACTTGCTGGCGATCGCGACTTTGCCGCTACCTTCTTTAGAAAATCCTTTGGTGACGGCGCGTGTGGCTTTTTATAAGGAGCAGCGGAGGGATTGGTTTCGGTTGTATTTGTTGCCGGCGGCGTTGAATGAGTTGCAGCGGGCGATCGCACCTGTGCGCGAGCGTCAGGGGGTGGTAGCGATTTTTGACAGCAGGGTGATTCACCGCAGTTACGGACAGCAAATTTTAGCGGCGCTGAGTCCGTTTGCGAGGATTGATTATTTGGATACGACTTGGTTGACGCAGGCTTGAGATGACCTGTTGGCGTATAATTTGGTTGTTATCGAATTGAAATCTAATTTAGCAGACAAAGATTATGGGCGAATCTAAGCGTCGTAAAGAGTCGATCGGCGATGGATACGGTAAAGAAGAGCGTATCTATCCCTGGCTACCAATTACGAAAACTCAAAGCGAAGATTTTCTGAAGTGGACATCTCGCGGAAGCTGGGCAGGGATTAGTCTGTTGGTGGCTTGGTGGATTGTGGTGCGGTTTGTTGGCCCTGCGGCGGGTTGGTGGGTGGTTGATTGATGGTGAGGTGCGATCGACAATTGGGCGATCGCACATTGTGTCGAATTTTCACTCCGAAACTAGCGGCTGAATTTTTTGGGAAATTTTAGTTGCTAATGGGGAGTCAGTATGTTATGATGTCTATCTGCGGGCAATTAGCACAGTGGTAGCGCACTTCCTTCACACGGAAGGGGTCACAGGTTCAAATCCTGTATTGCCCATAAAAAACTTTATCCTATCGGTCTTATTTCTGAGTTCATGCAGGCGGACTTAGTTTGACTCTTGCGCGGTTTCAACCACCGTCAGATTCTTAAGCTTCAACATATTCGCAAATAGAAACAGGTTCGGGAATCGGAAAAGCATCCTCTTGCAGTCCTTCAATATGAAATGCGATCGCCTCTTTAATTAAATTTCTCACCTCTTCTAAACTTTCAGCCACAGCTACACATCCGGGTAAATCAGGAACATACGCACCGTAGCTAGTTTCACCTTTTTCAATTACAACAGCATAACGCATTAATCTTCCTCCCCTAGTTGAGATTGCCGCAAAACACTTTTAAGCGTACCAATTGGCATATCAACGCCTAAATTACCTGACACAGTTACAGTTCCAGCCTTTTCTGGGTGTTTGAATTGACGGTGACTGCCCCTTGTTCTAGCTAGATACCAACCATCATCTTCTAACATTTTAATAACTTCTCTAACTTTCATTTTTCATCGATCGATAAAACTAATCAACTCCCGCACTTTTATTCCGATAATATACTCTAACTTCACCAACCTCTCAATTGTAACCTGGGGCGGCTGATAAAAAACCTGATTCTGCATAAATTCGGGAACTTGGGAGTTATACTAAACATGATATAACTTCAATACTTCGGACATTTTTAGATCTAATCGAGTATCTCAAACCCTTGATGGCTATAGGGATGAGTATTTTTTCAATGTTTGAGTCTAGCCCTGACTTTCAAAAAAACATTAAAAATGCCAGGGCTTACGCTGTAACGCTTACAGAGTCGTTGAAAAACTGTCCGAAGTATTGATAACTTAGGACACTGATAAATAGAGATCGAACCGCACCCTAACTTACCAACGTTCATTGAAAGTATATGTTCACAAATTCTGCAAGGCTCGCTATATGACAAGTCTGACCGTAGAAATTCTTTGTTCTGAGGCCGCAATATTCTCAGCCGCCGAGTCTCAACACCCGGAACCTTTGCTTTATGGCATCACAGACGGAAAGGCTGTTGGAACATATTTGGAGCAAAAGTTCAGACTCTATCTCAAGCAGCAATATGAATTTATAGATGGCAATTCAGCAAGTGGCATCGATTTCCCAGGGATATTGGTTGACGTGAAAGTAACAAGCGTTAGGCAACCGCAGTCGTCATGTCCTTTCAAATCTGCAAGGCAAAAGATTTTTGGGCTGGGATATTCACTGATTATATTTGTTTATGAAAAGACAGACAACAGTACGCTCCGAACTGCAACGCTGAATATTTTGCATACAATTTACGTGAGTGCTGAAAGAACAGCAGATTTTCAAATGACTCGTGGAATTCGCAATATTTTAGACAACGAAGGCAATAAAGATGATTTGCTGGCTTTCATGTTTGACAAAAATCTACCTGTTGACGAAATTGAAGCAGGTAACATTGCAGACGAAATACTGAGAAACCCACCATTGCAAGGGTTTTTGACTATTTCTAATGCGTTGCAATGGCGACTTCAGTATGGAAGAGTCATTGAGCGCGCTGGACAACAGGAAGGCGTTATCGCAGTTTATAAATCTAACCGATGAGTTCCAACGATCGCAAAACAAAACTAGAATACGGCGATTTTCAGACACCGCCGGCATTAGCCGAGATGGTGTGTCGAAAATTAGTAGAACTTAATGTCAATCCAAACACCATAATTGAACCCACCTGCGGTGTCGGTAATTTTATTCAAGCTGCTGCACGTTCATTTCCATCCGCAGCCAAGATTATCGGAGTTGACATAAATCAAAATTACTTAACAGAAATTAGACTTAATAACCAATTATTTCAGGATGAGAGATGTGATATTTTCCACGGAGATTTCTTTCAATTCGATTGGGAATCCTTAGTTAGCCACTGCACCGATAGACTGCTCATACTTGGCAACTTTCCTTGGGTGACAAACTCGAAACAAGGAACTATTCACAGCGAAAATTTACCTAAAAAAAACAACTTTCAAAATCACAAAGGCTTAGATGCTCTCACAGGTAAGAGTAACTTCGATATCTCAGAATGGATGCTGATTCAGGCGGTGCAATGGCTGCAAAAACGCGATGCCGATTTGGCGATGCTTTGCAAGACTTCGACAGCCAGAAAGTTATTGAATTACCTTCATTCTCAAAAACTGCATCTCGCTCACTGTGCAACTTACACAATAGATGCTAAAAAATATTTTGATGCAAATGTTGATGCTTGTTTGTTATTCTGCAAATTTGATGCTCATTCACGAAACTACTTCTGTGATGTATTTAGCAGTTTGGAAAGTTCAAACTGTCACCGAATTGGATATCACAACAATCTGCTGGTTAAGGATATAGATGCTTTCAGTAAATTGAGAGATCTATATGCGGTGGATTCAGGGACAAAATGGCGATCGGGTGTAAAGCACGACTGTTCTAGTGTAATGGAATTTCGGAAAATTGATAATTATTTTGTAAATACGTTGGGAGAAGTTGCCGATATTGAGGAAACTTATCTGTTTCCAATGATCAAAGGATCTGGTGTTGCTCAAAATCGAATTAATGCTACCGATCGCTATATGCTGATTACTCAAAAAACAATCGGGGAATCAACGAAAAATATCAAAGATATAGCTCCTAAAACCTGGAGATATCTGGAGCAAAGCGGGCAATATCTAGATAATAGAAAAAGCAAAATTTATCAAAACAGTCCTCGATTTGCTATTTTTGGAGTAGGTGATTATACTTTCAAACCTTGGAAGATTGCGATTGGCGGGCTTTATAAAAAATTGGAGTTCAGGTTAATTAATGAAATAGCTAATAAACCTGTGGTTTTTGATGACACTGTTTACTTTCTCGGTTTTGACGACGAGGGAGTTGCACGTCAAACTTTTGAGATTCTGAATTCATCGGCTGCTATTAACTTTTATTCGTCGATTGTATTTTGGGATGAAAAGCGTCCGATCAAATCCAGTGTCTTAAATTGTCTTAATCTAGAGCTGCTGAATCGCAAATCTAATGTAGTATCTGGAGGTAAATTGAAGAGTTATTGAGCGTGCTGGACAACAGGAAGGCGCGATCGCCCAAAACCCCCTTTCCTTTATACTACATCTATGCTACACTAAAATTGTAACTCGTGCCCCCGCCGGAGGTTCCCTGATGGCCAATGCCAATATTCCCCAAAATTTCAACCTAATCGTCCCCGCCGGAACCCAAATTGTCACCAAAATTGAGGTCAAAAACCCCGGCGGCGACCAATCTTGGAAACAAGGCGCAGTAGGTGTGATTGTCAAATCGCCTACGGACAATTCCCACGCATATTTAGTCAAACTCCCAGACGGAACAGAAGTTAGTCTGCGGCGACACGAATTCAGCATTCGCAAACAGTTTCAAAGCGAAGGATTGGATTCTGGAGGAGATTTTCTCGCAGAATATAACCTCTATGATTCTGTAATTTACCGCTGCATTGTTGGTTCTAGAGCTTACGGTTTGGATAACGAGCAATCTGATACAGATAGACGCGGAATTTATCAGCCGCAGGCAATTCTTCATTGGTCGCTTTATGGCATTCCAGAACAATTGGAAAACAAGGAAAATCAGGAATGCTATTGGGAACTGCAAAAGTTTCTGATTTTGGCGCTAAAAGCTAATCCAAATGTACTCGAATGTTTGTACACGCCTTTGGTAGAAACGGTTTCTCCGGTAGCGGCAGAATTGCTGGAAATTCGCGAAATCTTTCTATCGCAATTGGTTTATCAAACTTACAATAGTTACGTTTTGTCGCAATTTAAAAAAATGGAGCAAGACCTCCGCAATACTGGGGAAATTCGCTGGAAACACGCGATGCACTTGATTCGCTTGCTGTTGTCAGGAATTACGGTACTTAAGGAGGGTTTTGTGCCGGTGCGGGTGCAGGATTATCGATCGCAATTGCTATCAATCCGCAACCAAGAAATTCCCTGGGATGAGGTGAATCGCTGGCGGTTGAGCTTGCACGCAGAGTTCGATCGCGCTTTTGGATCAACTTCCTTACCAGAACGCCCTAATTACGAGAAAGCCAATCAATTTTTAATTGTAGCACGCCGAAGTGCGATCGGTTCGTAGTGCGGACTTCAGTCCGCAACAATTGAGCGGACTGAAGTCCGCACTACGAACCATTTTTAGAGAAGGTAAAATTTATGGAATATATTTCCAATTTAGCCAAAATCATCTCCGATCGACCTTATCCGCTGCTGTTTGCGACTGTCAGCGGATCGCACTTATACGGCTTTCCTTCCGCAGATTCTGACTTCGATTTGCGGGGAGTTCATATTTTGCCGTTACCCGAAGTAGTCGGATTGATTACAGGACAAGAAACCATCGAAGTTTCTGAGGTGCGGGAAAATTTGGAACTGGATTTAGTCACTCACGATATCAAGAAGTTTTTTGATTTGCTGTTGCGGCGCAACGGCTATGTACTGGAACAACTTTACTCGCCACTAATCGTTTACACAACTCCCGAACATGAGGAATTAAAAGCCATTGCTTCTAACTGCATTACGAAGCATCACAGCCACCACTATCTCGGTTTTGCTCAAAATCAATGGAAATTGTTCGAGAAAGAACGGCCGCGCCGGGTAAAACCGCTGCTGTATGTTTTTCGGGTGTTGCTGACAGGGATTCATTTAATGCAAACGGGGGAGGTAGAGGCGAATTTGGTGAAGCTTAATGATAAATTTCAGTTGTCGTACATTCCCGATTTGATTGCGAGAAAGTTGGGCGGGGCGGAAAAATCGGTGCTGGAAGATGCGGATATCGAGTTTTATCGACAAGAGTGCGATCGACTGATTAAACTATTGGAAGATGCAAGCAGTACAAGTCATTTGCCGTCAAATTCTGATGCAAAGGTTGCTCTTAATGAACTATTGATTAAAGTGAGGATGGCATCTATAGCAGTTGACAGTTGACAGTTGACAGTTGACAATTACATAGTAATAGACATCTTGCAAATTATTATGCTGGTTTCAGAAGGTACGTAGTTGCGATGAAAGCGCTCTTTTTGGGATATCGGAAAAAGCGCTAAAGCGCAACTACATACCTAAATCAGGCTGCGGATAAACCAAAATCTCTAATTTCTCTTGAAGATTTGATAAAGTGCCAAAGCCGGCGATATAACCGTTGACTCTTGCTGCGACGGTAGAGTTGATAAATTGAGTTCGATCGCACGTTCGATCGAATTCTTTCATCAATTCCACTTGGGTGCATATCAATGAATGCAAATATATTCGTAGGGGTATCGCATTTCGGCAGTAAATCTCTGGTTCTGGTTCATAAATTATATGCCGAAATGCTTCACCCTTGCCTTGCGCCAGATACACCCGATCGCTTTTTTGATAAAATGAGATAAAGTAAAAGTATTGTCCAAGCCTTGCACCATCAGAGGTAACAATGCAAATCACCTTGAGTTCAGATCAAACCCAAGTCCTTGAAGCTTTAGTAAAGCACGGTCAATATTCCTCCCTTGAAGAAGCAATTAACACAGCCTTGCTGTTATTAATCGACGACCTTAATTTATCCGATAGCAGCAACAACCCAAACTATTTAGCTTGGGTTGAAGAAACTCGGAAGAAAATCGATATAGCACGAGAACAGGCCGGGCGTGGTGAGTTGCTCAATGCAGATGATGTATTAGCTCAACTTAGAGATAAGGTGAAAAAAGCTAGAGAAGTAATAGTATGAATCGCTTGCTAATTACAATCGAAGCTAGTCGAGATTTATCTGAAATTTCTGATTATTTTTTGGCGCAAAGTGTAGATGCGGGCGATCGATTTGTAGAAACGTTTGGTAAAAAATGTCAGTATCTAGCGGAGTATCCATATTTGGGGCGTTCCTACGCACAATTTGCTCCCAATTTACGCGGTATACCGTTGATGGGATATATAATTTTTTACCAAATAGTTGGTGATGGTATTGAGATTTTGCGAGTTATTAGCGGTTATCGTAACTTGCAGGATGTTTTCAATACAGATTGAGTAAAAATAATGCGATCGCTTTCAACTGCTCGTTGAAGTAGGTAGACAGCGTAGGGTGCGTCGCCACCGACAATTCTCGCTACTACCAACTATTACCCTGCGACGCACCCTACAACTGGTAATTTAGGGTTCATTGGTGGCGGGTTTTATGGAGAAGATTTTTTTACCGCAGAGGGCGCAGAGGGCGCAGAGAAGGAGAAGAGAGAGAAATCATTTAAACTCAATTTTTGTATCTGCGCGGTGTGTAAACCCAAATATCTCCAAACTTCCGAGGAATAATCCGAGTTTGGCTGGAACCGATAATTACTAAAGTTCTCATATCCGCATCTTCCGGCTGGAATTCGCCAAGAGTACAAACGCGCACGGATTCTCCGGGCCTCCCGAGGTTTCGCCCCAATACAACTGGGGTTTTAGCATCGCGAGTTTCTAACAAAATCTCGATCGCCCTTCCCAATTGCCAAATCCGCTGTTTTGAGATTGGATTGTAGAATGCCATAACTAAATCAGCCTTTGCAGCCGCCGAAATCCGCTGTTCTATGACCTCCCAAGGCTTGAGAATGTCGGAAAGCGAAATCGCACAAAAATCGTGTCCGAGGGGTGCTCCGATCGCAGCAGCGGCCGCCTGCATGGCAGAAATGCCCGGTGCTACCCGAATGTCGATGCCTTCCCATTCGGGTTTAGCGTCAATGTCGATCGCCTCAAACACCGCCGCCGCCATCGCAAAAATCCCCGGATCTCCCGACGAAACGACGGCGACGGATTGGCCGGATGCTGCTAAATCTAATGCAAAACGCGCGCGATCGATCTCTTCGCGGTTGTCGGAATCGTGTCTGTTTTGTCCTTCCCGCAGAGTTCCGGCTAAGTCGAGATAGAACTTGTAACCCACCCAATCCGTGGCTTCCCGCAGAATTTCCTTGACTTCCGGGGACATCCAAGCTGCGCCTCCGGGGCCCGTACCGACGATCGCCAGTTTGCCGCGGCTGATGCCGATCGCACTTGGATCGATCGGTTCGGTAGCAAGTGCGATCGCACAACTAAAGGCGTTTGTGCGATCGTATGCGATTAATTGACTGTTTGCACCTGCTGCTGTCAGGCTAATTTGGGCAGCGGTGACATCAAAACTGGAATTATATTGTATTAATTTAACTGTGTCGAATTCCACAAGTTCGGGAAGATTCAAAAAACGGACTGGCACTTTGAAAACTTGGCTAATCGCTTCTAAAACCGGATTTCCCATATCATGTTTTAAGGCAAAAAAACCAGCAACTGAGGCTGCTGCTAAATCTGCATTTTCTAAGACTTGCTGCACGTAGGAAATTGCTATTTCCGGCTCAACATAGGATAGATTTGTAAGTGCAAATGCTGCAATTTGCGGGTGATAAACTAAACAGTCGGCTGTCGGTACAATCGCTTTTTCGGTGACGCGGATGGTTAATTGGGCTGCGGGGGCCATCGGCAAATTACTCTCGGAAAGCCAGTTAGCAGCTCCTTCTAGCTGTACTTTCGCCCCGGCGAGCAAATTTGAAATAAAAGTCTTCGCATCCTCTGGATTCGCCAAATAATAGCCTTGGGGAGGACTCAGCAGGGCGGTGCGAAAGCGGATATCTCCCGTCGTGGTGATGGCGGGTTGTACGCCGAGGGCTGCTGCAATTTCTCTGGCTAAGTCGTTGACTCCGTGCAAACCTCCTAGCAGCGGTACTACGGCGCTTCCGTCTTCGGCGACTGCTAAGACTGGGGGTTCGGCGCGTTTGTCTGATAGCAGCGGGGCGAGGGTGCGGATGATGATTCCGGCGGCGCAGATGGCGATGATTGGGGTTTCTGTGGCGAATAGTTCTCGCAAGGTTTCGCCGAAGTTGCTAAAGTTGATATCTGTGTCGGATGTGCGATCGACTAAACCGTAAATCTGGGAACCTGGGAAGACTGTGGAGATTGTTTTGGCGATGGCTAGGCTGTTTTGACCTAGGATAATTATTGCGGGCGGAAGTCGATTCACGGTTTTATATATGGCTGTGTTTGGATTGGTTTGATTATTTTAATCTGTTGTTACTGAAATAAAACATATTTGACGAACCGCGAAGGCGCGTTAGGCGAAGCCGCGCGTAAGCGCTAGGGCGCGAAGGATGAGTAAGAAAAGAAGGAAGATATAGAATAACTCGATCTTTTTTCTTATCTATCAGTGGCACAGGCATCTTGCCTGTGAATTTCTGAGATTAGTTGATTTTACCAACTTTGCCTTTAATATCCAGTTTATTCTTCTGTAAATTATTTAATTTGCGATCGTAAGTTGCGGCAGTTATGGAAGTTGTATGAGTTAACTGATGAGAAAATTGAAAGGGTAGTTGTGTAGTTTCTTGATTGATGTTTCTCAGGTGCGATCGCCAATTGGCACTACAAACCTGATAAACTGGGGCCTGCATAGTAAATAGGACTTATATCATGTCCGGTCAATTAACCAAAATAAGTAAGGTTCGTAGTGCGGACTTCAGTCCGCTTTTTCGCTGCGGACTAAAGTCCGCACTACGAACCTTTTTTGCGATCGTCATCGACTAGACATGATATTATACTTAACCCTCATCAACCGGGTTTCTCAGCCTAAGTTCGAGTATAAATAACCCACAGACTCTCAATTAGTTGCGATTTAGAATGAGAAAATTTTTAGCGTTAGTTGTGTTTGGGATGATACTTGCCCTCTCTTCTGTAGCTGTGGCCGCTCAACCTTTGTTCGTCGCTTATCCTCCAGCTAACCACAAAACGATCGCCGATCGCATTTTTCTGATCGGTACAGCCCCGCCCACCGGACAAGTATCGGTAAATGGCCAACAAATTGCGCGTAGCGCAGCCGGCCATTTCGCCCCGACTTTTCCCCTGCAAATCGGCGAAAATGTCTTTAGCTTGCGTTACGAAAATCAGCAAGTTCAAATCAAGGTGACGCGCGAGTCGAATCAGCCACAAGTCCCCGCAGGCTTGGCTTTTGCGAAAGATTCCCTGACGCCGAAAGTCGATGCAGCCAGTTTGCCAGGGGAATATATCTGCTTTGGCGCGATCGCTCCGGCGAATGCTCGAGTTGCGGTAAAATTGGCTGGCGTTGATATTCCTCTCAAAGCGCGATCGCAAGTCGAACTCCCCGACAACAAATCTGTCTTGTTAGGCGAAAACTCCCCCATCAAAAAAGGCAGTAGCGAACAGTATCAAGGTTGCGCTATTACCCCCCCCACCCCCCCCTTAGTAAGGGGGGGCAATGAATCTAATTCCCCCTCTGCTAAGGTAGAAAAAAATGATTTAGGAGTACCAATATTTTATCTAACAATGAACGAGCAAATTATCACTCAACCAGGTACTGGCAAGATTTCTATCCTATCTCCAGCCGATTTAGAAGTAGCAGAAGTCACAGCAGATCCGGGTGTTGCTAGAACCGGGGCGAGTACGGATTTCTCTCGGATGACACCGCTACCCAAGGGAACGCGGGCAACAGTTATCGGGCGCGAGGGAGAATGGATTCGGCTCGATTACGGCGCTTGGATTAAAGCATCCGAGGTGCGAATTGTCAAGGATGCAGTGCCTGCGCGATCGATTGTTCGCAGCGCCAGATCCCGTCAAGTTTCCGGCTGGACAGAGGTCTTATTTCCTTTAGAAATACCAGTCCCAGTCACGGTACAAGAAGGTGAACGCACGTTCACTTTAACCCTGTACAATACCACCGCTCAAACTGACATTATTCGCCTCGACGATGACCCGGTAATTTCGCGTTTGGCATGGCAACAAATCTCGCCGCTGCAAGTACAATACACTTTCAATCTCAAATCTGCCCAGCAGTGGGGATATAAATTGAGATACGAAGGCACTACTTTAGTGCTGTCTTTAAAACACCCGCCAGCGAATACAAGCGCGGTGCCAATTTCTGAGGCAAAACCGCTGTCAGGAATTAAGATTCTGATCGATCCGGGACACGGTGGCCCGCAGGATTCAGGGGGTGTCGGCCCCACCGGCTACCGCGAGAAAACAGTGGCTTTAATTGTGTCGAAACTGGTGCGGGAGGAATTGGTAAATCGGGGCGCAAATGTGGTAATGACGCGGGTGGAAGATGTCGATTTGGATTTGCCACCGAGAGTGGAAATGATTCAAAAAGAAGAACCTGCGATTGCAATTTCAATTCATTACAATGCTTTGCCGGATAACGGCGACGCGATTAATACTAAAGGTGTCGGCGCTTTCTGGTTTCAGCCACAAGCCCACAGTTTGGGAATGTTTTTGCACAATTATTTAGTTGCAAAACTGAACCGTCCGAGCTATGGTGTATTCTGGAACAATCTAGCGATGACTCGTCCTGCCGTTGCTCCATCTGTTTTAATGGAATTGGGATTTATGATCAATCCCGAAGAGTTTGAATGGATTGTGAATCCGACAGAACAGAAGAAGTTAGCTTCTGCCATTGCCCAAGGTATTACCGAATGGTTTGCTTCGTCCAACAGTTGACAGTTGACAGTTGACAGTTGACAGTTTGAGAGAAACCTCTACCTAGAAGGAAAAGGATTGGAGTAATTAATAGTCTGATTTTAATTACTCCCTCAAAGGGTTCCAGCTTGCAACCAATTATTTCTGGTAAAATAACAGTTCGCAGTACAGTTCGTAGTAAGGACTTCAGTCCTTCCCACCCAAGGAGATTAAATAAATGTTGAGTTTTAGTCAATCAAAAGCCTTTTTCATTGCAGCCGCCTTTGCAAGTTTTAGTTTTTCGCTTTACAGCTTTCCAGTTTTCGGTAAAGAGCAAAGTCTTTCGCCGGAAAAAGTAGAAGCTTTAAAAAAGCAAACTCAATGCTCGTTTATTACAGGTGAAGGCGGCCCGGTTAATATTCGCAAAGGCCCCGGCAATAAGTACCCGGTTGTAGCTAAACTCAAAAGAGGAGACGGAGTTCGGGCTGTTAGCAGACAAGGTAATTGGGTGAAAATTGCCGCCAGAACTTCTGGGAATGCTCCTAATGAAACTTTTACAATCCTTGACGGTTGGGTGAACAATCAATTTATTAATGGCTGTTCCGAAGACCAATTTGATAGATGGCGGAAATAGAGTCAATACTCTAAGGTACGTAGTTGCGCTTGGGCGCTCTAGATCAAAGAGCGCCCAAGCGCAACTACGTACCTTTATTCAATAAACCTGGTGCAAAATAATTTTATTATATAATAAAAAGGTTTGCTAAGAGTTGATTGAATGCTAACTCCTAACTTATTTTCACTCTTGTCTTTCTATAAAGTGTCATACTCTAAACACTCAATTGGTAATTAATAATGCACAAGATTCCTGTTACAGTAATCACTGGTTTTCTCGGTAGCGGCAAAACCACCCTAATTCGCCATTTATTGCAAAACAATCAAGGCCGCCGCATTGCTGTTTTAGTTAACGAATTTGGCGAAATCGGAATTGATGGAGAACTGCTGCGCGATTGCCAAGTTTGCGATGAAGAAGAAACTGTAACCAGCAATATTGTCGAATTAACTAATGGTTGTCTTTGCTGTACCGTGCAAGAGGAATTCTTGCCGACTATGCAGGAATTGTTGAAGCGCAAAGACCAAATTGATTGTATCTTAATCGAGACTTCCGGCTTGGCACTTCCTAAGCCTTTGATTCAAGCTTTTCGCTGGCCGGAAATTCGCACGGGCGCTACAGTTGACGGTGTGGTTGCGGTTGTTGATTGCGAGGCTGTTGCTAGCGGTACTTTTGTCGGCGATATCGATGCTTTGATGGCGCAGCGAGAGGCTGATTCTAGTTTGGATCACGAAACGCCGATCGAGGAATTGTTTGAAGATCAGTTGGCCTGTGCCGATATGGTACTGTTGACGAAGGTCGATCGCGTAAGTGGAGAAACTCACCAGAAAGTCCAAACCTGGTTGCAGCAAGAGTTACGCCCGAGTGTGAAAATTGTTCCCTGCAAGGCTGGCGAAATAAACCCCGATGTGCTGTTGGGATTTAATGCCGCGGTTGAGGATGATTTGGAGTCCCGCCCGAGTCACCACGACACCGAGGAGGAACACGAGCACGATGATGATATTAACTCGACTTTCTTTATTGCCGATCGCGAATTTGAACCAGAAGCCTTGGTGAAAAAGCTGCAATCGCTGATGCAGCAGGAAGAAATTTATCGGATTAAGGGGTTTGTGGCGGTTCCCAAGAAACCGATGCGGATGGTATTGCAAGGTGTGGGCGATCGCATAGAATATTTTTACGATCGCCCTTGGCAACCTTCCGAACTCCGTCAAACCAAACTGGTGCTGATTGGCAAAGAGTTGGAGCGCGATCGAATTGCAGCTATAATTGGCAGTTAATTCTCTTGAGTCATCGGTCATACCTATAAAGGTTCGTAGTCAGGACTTTAGTCCTTCTTCTATGGATGCGGACTAAAGTCCTCACTACGAACCTACAATCTGTCAAGGTTCGTAGTCAGGACTTTAGTCCTTCTTCTATGGATGCGGACTAAAGTCCTCACTACGAACCTACAATCTGTCAAGGTTCGTAGTCAGGACTTTAGTCCTTCTTCTATGGATGCGGACTAAAGTCCTCACTACGAACCTACAATCTGTCAAGGTTCGTAGTCAGGACTTTAGTCCTTCTTCTATGGATGCGGACTAAAGTCCTCACTACGAACCTACAAT
>NZ_JAHREU010000051.1:0-11714 GCF_020883145.1 Microcoleus sp. CAWBG27 | reverse complement strand
GGTTCGTAGTCAGGACTTTAGTCCTTCTTCTATGGATGCGGACTAAAGTCCTCACTACGAACCTACAATTTGTCAAGGTTCGTAGTCAGGACTTTAGTCCTTCTTCTATGGATGCGGACTAAAGTCCAGGCTCTCGCGAACAATTTATTAATATTATTTAATATTGTGGCTGCTACCAGCCAGTCTGGTGTAAAATAGTGACAATGGTTATCATTCTACAAAACTAGAGGTAAAATATGGTTGCTGCTGGAGCGATCGAATCAGTTCCCGTGACCGTTCTCACAGGCTATCTCGGTGCAGGCAAAACTACGCTACTTAACCACATTTTAACACAGGAGCACGGCAAAAAAGTTGCAGTCATCGTCAACGAATTCGGTGAAGTAGGCATCGACAACCAACTAATAATTGATGCCGACGAAGAAATTTTTGAGATGAACAACGGCTGCATTTGCTGTACAG
This sequence comes from Microcoleus sp. CAWBG27, assembly GCF_020883145.1. Classification (NCBI taxonomy): domain Bacteria; kingdom Bacillati; phylum Cyanobacteriota; class Cyanophyceae; order Oscillatoriales; family Microcoleaceae; genus Microcoleus; species Microcoleus sp. CAWBG27. Next base: position 11,255 of record NZ_JAHREU010000051.1, on the reverse strand, counting down.
TCCGAGGCGACTTAATTCGGATTATCGGCAACTTAATGAAGCGGCGCCAAAAATTTGACCACATAGTCATCGAAACGACAGGTTTAGCCGACCCCGCACCCGTAATTCAGACATTCTTTGTAGACGAAGATATGCGGGATCAATTGCTGCTAGATGCAGTAGTTACTGTCGTTGACGCCAAGCACGTATGGCAACATTGGGATGCCGAAGAAGTTCAAGAACAAATTGCCTTTGCTGACGTAGTTTTGCTCAACAAAACAGATTTGGTCACAGCCGAAGAGTTGGCAGAATTAGAAAAGCGAATTCGCGCCATGAATGCAATGGCAAAAATTCACCGCACTCACAACGCAGAACTAGAAATTGATGCCTTATTAGGCGTTAAAGCATTTGATTTGAATCGGGCATTAGAAATCGAACCCGACTTTTTGGGCGAACACGAACACGAACACGACGCAACAGTAACTTCCGTAGCAATAGTCGAACCCGGTGCGATTGATGGTAATAAATTCAGCGATTGGATTGAGGAATTGCTGCGAACTCAAGGCCCGAATATCTTTCGCACAAAAGGCATTTTAAATATAGCGGGAAAAAACGAGCGATTTGTTTTTCAAGGAGTGCACATGATATTTGATGGCCAGCCCGATAGACTTTGGAAAGCCACGGAAACTCCGAAAAACGAGCTCGTATTCATTGGTCGCAACTTAAACGAAACTCAATTGCGAGAGGATTTCCGCCGGTGTCTAGTTTAAAAAGTAGCGAACCAGCCCTGGAATTTCACGCGAAAGCAATGCTATCTGACTATGTAACTGCTGTTACTTGGTCGCGAGACGGCAAAACTTTAGCGGTTTGTTCCGCTGCGGGCGAAGTGATGCTGGCGACAGTAGGGGCAGTTAATCAATTGTCCTTGCAACTGCTGCAAGGTGCCACAGGGAAATCGGCAGATTGCTTGTCTTTTTCCGCCGACAGTCAATTCCTAGCTGCGGGCGGACAAGATGGACGGGTGCGAATTTGGCGCGTTAATTCTGGGGAATTAATTGCTGATTTGGACAATCGGCGCGTCTGGGTTGATAAGTTAGCTTGGAGTCCGCACTGCAATCAGTTAGCTTTTAGCATGGGCCGCTGCGTTCAAATCTGGAATGCTGATGATAATGTTGTGGAAGTCACGCTGAATTTCGACTCATCATCTATCCTAGATTTAGCATGGCATCCTCTTGTTCAATATCTGGCAGTTAGCGGCTATCAAGGTGTTAAAGTTTGGAGTGGCGAAGATTGGGACGAAGACCCGGAAATTTTATCAGTACCGTCCGCAACAGGTGCAATTGCTTGGTCGCCACAAGGGCAATATTTAGCTTGTGGCAATATGGACAATACCCTAATTGTTAATGAGTGGGGCAGTTTTCAACCGTGGGTAATGCAGGGTTTTCCGGGGAAAGTTCGCGAGTTGGCTTGGTCGGATAAAACTAATTCTTTGGGTGCACCTTTGTTGGCTGCTTCGAGTTCTCAAGGCGTTTCTGTCTGGGAAAGAGATGCTGATGAAAGTGTCGGTTGGGAAGGTTGGGCCCTAGAGGTTCATGAAAAAGTTGTAAATGCGATCGCCTTTCAACCTAACACATTTTTATTAGGTTCTGCATCCGCCGACGGTCAACTTTGTTTGTGGGATGAAGCAGAACAATTGCTGCAAATTCTCGAAGGCGCACAGGGCGGTTTTTCCTGTCTTGCATGGCATCCCGAGGGTCAATTTCTCGCAGCCGGCGGTAGTGGCGGGGAATTGCTGGTTTGGTCAAAGTCTATGCGCGGCAAAGGGTTCGGGCGGCGCTAAGCTGGCATAACGGGCGATCGCGCGAGTGTTGCAAAAACATAAACAATTGAAAACTTGGTATTGACAAAATCCCAGATTGCAATAACATTTTAGTGGCTGCACAATCCCTAAGGGCGATCGACAATTATGACTCAACAGCAATTTCTCGAACAACTCAACAGCATTCTCGACCAAAACCACCTGCTGAAACATCCGTTCTACCAAATGTGGAACGAAGGCAAACTCGACATCGCAATGTTGCAAGAGTACGCACAAGAATACTACCTGCAAGTTCATAACTTCCCCACCTACGTCAGCGCTACCCACGCCGCCTGTGACGACATCAAAATTCGTCAAATGCTCCTCGAAAACCTCATTGAAGAAGAAAGAGGCGCCGCAAATCACCCCGAACTGTGGCTGCGCTTCGCCGAAGGTTTGGGTTTAGAAAGAAATGCAGTTCTCGATCGCGAATATTTAGAAAAAACCACCGAATCTGTCCGCATTCTCAAAGACTTAGCGCGCAGCGAATCTCCCGCCAAAGGTTTAGCCGCCCTCTACGCTTACGAAGCACAAATCCCCGAAGTTTCTACAACCAAAATCGCTGGTTTAAAGGAATTTTACGGCATCGATTCACAAGCTGCTTTGTCTTTCTTCCAAGTTCACGAAAAAGCCGATGAGTTCCACTCAGAAGCCACCCGTGAAGCTTTGTTACAGCTTTGTGAAACTGAAGAAGCACAACAAGAAGCCCTATTAGCTGCCGAGAAAGCAACTTTTGCTCTTAATTTACTGCTTGATGGTGTTTACGAAACCTATTGTCAAGCTAAGTAAGCATCAAAAAACCGTTATTTGTACGACGGGTTAAAAAGGATTGGTGTCAATAAGTACATCAAACATAGAAATAGGTAGGTAGTTGCGCTTCAGCGCTCTTTACACATATATATTAAAGAGGGCTAAAGCCCAACAACGTACCTTATCTCGTCTCTTTCAAAAATAGGTACGTAGTTGCGCTTCAGCGCTTTTTAGGCATATATCCAAAGAGGGCTAAAGCCCAACTACGTACCTTTCATCGGACTATTCTCCTCTCTTTCTCGTCAAAATTCCTTGACTGGGACTGAACAGCAAAGCTACTAAAAATAATCCAAAAACAACTAATACAATTGCTGCACCAGATGGCATATTAAAATAATAGCTGAGATACATTCCAGTCAGACTAGCTGTAATTCCAATAATTGCGCCCACTCCCATCATTAAATGTAACTCTTTTACTAACAAATACGCCGTAATTCCCGGCCCGATTAACAGCGAAATTACTAATAGTGCGCCCACCGTTTGCAAACTCGCCACAATCGTTAGCGTAATCGCCGAAATCATCCCCAAGTAAATCCAGTTTACAGGTAAACCAGAAGCCTGTGCTCCTAGCGGGTCGAAGGTATAGAATAGTAGTTCTTTGTAAAAAATTTTAACTGCGACTAAAATAATTACAGTTATCGTAAAAGTCTGCTGTACGTCAGACGGTGCAACTGACAATATATTCCCAAACAAAAACCCGTCTAAGTCTAGTTTTGTTGTCCGCAACACGCTAATTAAGGTGACGCTAATTGCTAAAAATGTCGATAAAATTAATGCCATAACTGCATCTATTTTAATCCGGGATTGCGATTGAATCCACGCCATAATTATCGCGCTAATGATTCCTGAGATAAATGCGCCGATGGAAATATTGAAACCTAAAGAAAATGCCACCGGCAGTCCTGCTAATACTGAATGGGCAATCATGTCTACCATCATTCCCATTTGCTGTACAATTAAGTATGAGCCAACTACTGCACAGACAATTCCTAGCAATATGCCGACGGCGATCGCATTTCGCATGAACTCGAATTTAAGCGGATCGATTAGTATGTTTAACATTAAATTTCCTTGATAACAGATAACAGTCGGCGGTTGAAACCGCGCCTACACAAACAAAGTCCGCCTCCGCGGACTGAAGATGAAATTTAAAAATTCTGCACACCTGAAAATTAAAATAATCTCATTTTGCTTAGGCGGAAACTAAGCTTAAATCGTATCCATAGGCTTTTTGAATATTGGCAGCAGTCAGCACTTCCCGGCAGGAACCAGTGGCGATTAACTGCTTGTTGAGCAATAATAAATTATCGTATTGTTTTAAGGTTTCGCCTAAGTCGTGGCTGATTACTAGCAATGTTTTGTTTTCGGCTTTGAGTTCTGCGAAAATATCGAAGATAATCTCTTCTGTGGCTTTGTCGATCGCGCTAAAGGGCTCGTCGAAGAAGAATAAGTCGGCTTGTTGGGCGATCGATCTTGCTAAAAATATGCGCTGCTGCTGTCCCCCGGAGAGTTCGCCAATTTGCCGATCGCGCAAATCCCACATTCCCACCCGCAACAAAGCAGCTTTCACCAACTCCTGCGATTGCTTCGAGGGAGTGCGAAACCAACCAGTCTGGACAGTCCGCGCCATCATCACCGCATTGTGCACTGTAATTGGATAGTCCCAGTCAATTTGCGATCGCTGCGGCACGTAAGCCACCCGTCGCAATTGTTCCTTCAACAACCGCCCCTGATATTTTACCAAACCCCGACAGGTCGGAATCAATCCCAGCATCGCTTTCACCATGGTGCTTTTCCCCGCGCCGTTGGGGCCGAACACACCAGTTAACTGTCCCGGATCTAACTGAAAATTCACGCCGTTGAGGGCCGAAATTCCTCGATAATTTACAGCCAAGTCTTGCACTTCTAACATAATTCCAGATTTTGAGAACGATTCTTGTTCGTGCCTACTAGAATAGGATAACTCTAAAAGTAATAACGATTATCGTTCCAAAGGTGAAATGTTAAAAAACTTGACGGAAAAAAGCAGCAGATTGTGCAGTGTGGCGGTTTTGGCGATCGCCTGCGGACTGGTTGGGTGTTCTTCGGGTTCCGAAACCAGCAAGTCGGCGCCCCAGAGTCCAGCCACCACTCAAACTCAAGCCACTCCCGCCACCAATTTGCCAAAAGTAGTAGCTACGACTGGTGTCATCTGCGATATAACCAGAAAAATTGCCGAAAGTTCGATCGACACTACCTGTCTCATCAAGCCCGGAGAAGATCCCCACGCCTACCAAACCAAACCAGAAGACAGCAAAGCCATTGAAACAGCAAATCTGATTTTATACGCCGGCTACGACCACGAACCCAGCATCATTAAACTAATTAAATCCAGTGCCAATGCCGCACCCAAAATAGCCGTACACGAACTCGCCGTTCCCAAACCGCTGATGGGCGAACACGAACACGAACACGAAGAAAAAGCGGAAAATAAACCCCACGCAGAAGGCGAAAAAGTTGCCGACCCTCACGTTTGGCACAATGCTCAAAATGGCATCCGCATGGTAGAAACTATTCGCGATGAATTGAAAAAGATTGCTCCCAACAATGCCGAACTTTATACCAGCAATGCCGCTAAATTAACAGGTGATTTCCAAAAACTAGATGTTTGGATTAAGGCTCAAATCGCGACAATTCCGGCGGATAAACGCAAGTTAGTAACCACTCACGATGCTCTGAGTTACTATGCCGATGCTTACGGTTTGGAGGTAGCTGGAGCTTTGCAGGGAGTAACCACAGAAGAACAGCCGACAGCCGCCAGAATTGCCGAATTATCATCACAAATTAAGACAGCAGGAGTGCCAACAATTTTTGTAGAAACCACAACCAATCCGAAGTTAATGCAGACTGTAGCGAGGGAAGCAAATGTCAACATTTCCGACAAAGAACTTTACAGCGACGAGTTAGGTGGTTCAGGCACCGGTGCTGATACCTATGAAGGAATGCTAAAAACCAATACTTGTGCAATTACCTCCGGCCTCGGCGGCAATTGTACACCCTTTCCGTAGTGCGCGCAATTTGGTTTGTAGTGAGGACTTTAGTCCGCATCAATCAGAGGACTAAAGTCCTCACTACAAACCTTATTAGACTCTATCAATAAGGCGAATTGCCGTCATCGGTACTGGGGGGTTTTTGCCCAATTCCCAATTGCTTCTTAGAGGATTTTAAATCTTTCCAAAGCGCCTTAATATCTTTATAGGCTTTCTCGGCGCTAATTTTACCCCCAGTTTCCAGAGAGCAAATATAAGTTATTTTCTGAGCAAATTCCTGCAAGTTGGCATTAAATGCCAAGTTTTCAGGTGTGAAATCACCGTAGTAGCGACTGCGAGGATGTAAAAAATCTTCCCGGTCTTTCATTGCCCCCTCCTAATTCAACTTTTGGTTTTGTTTCTGCTATTAATAGCAGTCTTTGCACTTAGTATTGCGACGCTAACTTGCTTTGATTGTATTCCCAAGGTAACAATTGTGCTTTTTCCCTGTGTACTTAGTCGATTAAACCACTTTTAATCTTTGATTACCCTTATTTTAACCTTAATTTAACCTAAAAACACAAAAATTGGGAAATGCGCTGTTCGCATCTCCCCTTAGATATATTTTTACAGAGGTTCCTTAACCTTTTCGGAAGCGGAATATTTATTTGCTGCACTCGCAGCCGGTGTGGCCGCAGCCGCTACCGTTGGGGTGCCCGTCAGCGCAAGCAGTCGAACAGTAGGATTTTCCGTCTTTTGCGATCGCTTCACTGAGGCTGACAACGCACAAACAAGAAGGACAGGCGCATTTCATTTGGGTGACTGTGGTCATTTTACATTCTCCTGGTGTGTTTCGCTCTACTTTATATATGAACATATATTCAGGTATATGTCAAGGAGATTTCAACAGTTGACAGTTGACAGTTGACAGTTGACAGTTGACCGAAGGAGGGCGACCTCTACCTTTAAGTCCGAGGATTGGAATAATGAAAAGTCTGATTTTCATTTCTCCCGCTCCGGTTTGGGGCTTTCAACTAATTGTTTCTGGTAAAAGTTTTGTAACAAAAGGTTGACCGATCGCGCTAATATGAAAATGAGAATTAAAATCAGCCGGGAAAAGATGTCACCGAAGTCTGCTGTTAACGGAGCGATAAGTCAGCCTGACCAACAAAACGATACACCAACCTGCGGGCGATCGCACGCAGTTGAAAGTTCACGGGTTGGACACATCCAAACACAAGTGCTGAAGACAGCAAAAGCCCAACGGATGGCAGAGTTTTTCAGTCTTTTGGGAGATGCGAACCGGCTGCGGCTGCTGTCTGTGTTAGCAAATCAAGAATTGTGCGTGTGCGACTTGGCGGCGGCTTTGAGCATGAGCGAATCGGCTGTATCGCACCAGTTGCGGGCGTTGCGGGCGATGCGGTTGGTAAGTTACCACAAAGTTGGGAGACAAGTTTTTTATAGTTTACTCGATCGACACGTTTTAGAACTTTACCAAGCAGTCGCCGAACACTTGGACGAAGAATCTTAATTAGTCAGTTGTTGGTTGTCCGTTGTTGGTTGTCAGTTGTCAGTTGTCAGTTGTCAGTTGTCAGTTGTTGGTTGTCATTGGTAATTTCTGTTGGGGCGAGTTCACCAATATCTATAATGCACGTCGAGAATATTTGTAAACTCGCCCTCCCCAACCAAAGATTCGGGTAAGCGATTATTTGTAAATCAGCCCCGATCGCAAACCAGGGCTTATCGTAATATTAGGCTTCTAGAACAGTGTGACCGGAAGCAACCACAGCTTGTTTAATAGACTCTTCCGAGGCTTTAGCTTCCACAGTCACAGTTTTGGCTGCTAAATCCACATCAATCTTAGCTTCGGGTTCAACGGTTTTGATGGCTTCGGTAATAGTGTTTCCGCAGCCGGAACAGACGATCGACGGAACATGAAGTTTGAGTGCCATAATTAAGCGATATCTTGTAGATGACAGGATTGATCTTGTTTCTATCTTAGCCAAATCTCCCTTGATATTTGAGATTTTTCGTCCTATTTTTTGTCTCATACCGTTTTTTCAAGGTAGGAAACGGCACTGCCTTTCGTCGTGTCAACAATCGCCTGAAAGCCATGATAAATCTCGTTTTTACCCCAGTCCAGATCCCCCTAAATCCCCCTTAAGAAGGGGGACTTTGAGAAGATTCTTGTCCCCCCCTTCTTAAGGGGGGCTAGGGGGGATCTAGATTTAATAGTCAAACAGCAGTCTCTGACTACGTTTGAGTTTAAGTTGACACGAAGAAGGGCAGTGCCGTTTCCCTACGAATATCACCTGACACTTAATACTTTTGAAGGTAAATTAGCCTCCGGTACCAACCGCCCGACGGCCGCAGCCACAGGCCGCAAACTTGCAACCAAATCTACCATATCCGGCAAAGAAAGAGCTTGCCGCGCGTCAGAAACGGATTTTTCTGGTTGCGGGTGACACTCAACAATCAACCCATCAGCACCGCAAGCAACCGCTGCTTTTGCAAGAGGTGCGACTAATTCCCGCTTGCCGGCGGCGTGAGAAGGATCTACAATTACTGGCAGATGAGTTAACTGTTTTAGGGCTACGACTGTACCCAAATCTAAGACGTTGCGGGTGTAATTGTCGAAGCTGCGGATGCCTCTTTCGCACATCACTACATTCGGATTTCCGTGGCTGAGAATGTATTCGGCGGCCATTACAAATTCTTCGATGGTTGCTGACAAACCGCGTTTTAGTAAGACTGGTTTTCCGGCTTGACCGATCGCCTTTAGTAACTCGAAATTTTGCATATTGCGACTGCCTATTTGCAGCATATCAGCATAGGCGACAACCGGATCGATTTGGGCGATCGACATTACCTCTGTCACCACGGGTAAACCGTAACGCCGGCTGACATCGGCTAAAATTTCCAGTCCCTCAATTCCCATCCCTTGGAAAGCATAGGGAGAAGTGCGGGGTTTGTATACTCCCCCCCGCAAAGCCTGCACCGGTGCGACTGAGAGTTTGCTGGCGACTGTCTCCATTTGTTCTGAACTTTCAACGGTACAGGGCCCGCCGACAATTAATAATTCTGTGCCGCCGACTGAGACTGTTTCTGATAGTTTGACAATAGTTTGGTGTTCGGGATGAGATTTGGTTGCGAGTTTGGCTTCTAACATGATGGAATTCTCCTAAAAAATCGAGTGATTGGTTGACAATAAAAAACCCGGAACCTTTAAGGAGTTCCGGGTTGGCGCTAAAAGACAGCACGACAATTTACCCAGAACTCCTGCGGGGCCAAAAATAAAAGCCGTAATACCAGTTACTGAATAATGTCATTGCTGTTTTCGCTTGCGATGATTGGTGGATGGGACAAGAAGTAGAAAAAACAAAACCGCAGGTGTTAGTCTGCGGTTCGCCCGGATGTTCACAGCAATCTGTAAATTCACTCCGGGCGAACTTGACCGTACCAAAAATAAAAATAGCTGTTGGTTGCGAACATAGGTGAAGCGATGCGATTACTGATTAAATGCAATGCTATTCGTTAACCTAGCGCAGAGTGGTAGTAATGTCAAGGCCTTTTTGCAACAGGTACGTTGTTGCGCTTCAGCGCTCTTTGAGATATATGAGAAAGAGCGCTTTTCCCGGAACTACGTACCTTACGGCTGTGCAATTTAGTCCCAATCGAAGTCTCGATCGCACAATTGAGTTAATCTCTGATTGGGCGATCGATCGTATTCCCTCAATTACTCGTATTTTGATATATCTCTCAAAGAGCGCTGAAGCGCAACTACGTACCAAAGAGAGCGCTGAAGCGCAACTACGTACCTTAAGGCATTTAGTCCCAGCCTCCGTCTCGATCGCACAATTGAGTTAATCTCTGATTGGGCGATCGATCGTCTGCCCTCAATTACTCGTATTTTGATATATCTCTCAAAGAGCGCTCAAGCGCAACTACGTACCAAAGAGAGCGCTGAAGCGCAACTACGTACCTTTTAGTCCCAGCCTCCGTCTCGATCGCACAATTGAGTTAATCTCTGATTGGGCGATCGATAATATGCCCTTAATTGCTCGTATTTTGATATATCTCTCAAAGAGCGCTGAAGCGCAACTACGTACCAAAGAGAGCGCTGAAGCGCAACTACGTACCTTTTAGTCCCAGCCTCCGTCTCGATCGCACAATTGGGCTAATCTCTGATTGGGCGATCGATCGTATTCCCTCAATTACTCGTATTTTGATAGATCTCTCAAAGAGCGCTGAAGCGCAACTACGTACCTTTAGAGCGCTGAAGCGCAACTACGTACCTTTAGAGCGCTGAAGCGCAACTACGTACCTTTTAGTCCCAGCCGAAGTCTCGATCGCACAATTGGGCTAATCTCTGATTGGGCGATCGATAATATGCTCTTAATTGCTCGTATACTGTCTCGCTGACGGGCTGATATTGGTTGGAGTTGTATTTTTCGTAGGTTTCTAGTTGGTGCGGCGGCAAGTCTAGAAATTTTAACACGCTGTTGTAAGTGCCGCAAGGATTAACATACAAATCTTCGCTTTTGAGGATTAAAAGTTGTGATTTGGGAAATAGCTGCATCCAGGCTGGAAGTTGGTCGGCGTATATACCGCGGCTGAGATATGTGTAGTGGCGGTGGTTGTAACTTTCGTAGGTTGGACTCGCTAGGATTTTTTCGATTTCGCCTTTGAGTCTTTCGGGTTCGCGGGCGATCGCACTTTCGAGAGATAGCGATTCGTAGCCAATTTTTATGTAGTAATGATAGTGGGAAATTGCGCGTTCTACTGGGTTTCTCAGCAGGGCGATGATTTTAACTTTCGGACACAAATCGTGGATGCGCTGGGCGACTCGGGGATGAAAAATATAGTAGGGGCTGGCTTCTCCGGTTAGCAGTTGTTCGCCGCTTTGTATCTGGGGAAATTGGGAATAATACCAGTCCGGGCTTTTGTCGAAGTTGAGGTCGAAATAATGGATTTCTTTTTGGGCGGCGGGGGCGATTTGGGGATGTTGGATCAGGTAGTTGTACAGGGATGTTGTGCCGCCTTTTTGGACGCCGATGATGATGAAATCGGGGGGTTTGGAGGGTTGTTTCATGGATTGGTGATGATATCTGGCGCTTGGTTGGTGTCGGTTTGGGCGTCGAACTGTCGATCAATATAGCTTACAGCCGAGTTGCGATCGCGCGATCGTCCAATTAACTCGGTGGGGTTGTGGTTTTTTTAGCCGATCGTGCTACTATTACGTTCAACGCGATTGCGCGCAATACGTAGCGATTCGTTGTCGATCGCCAGATGCGAGAATGCAGGTATGCGCGTTTGAGAGATATGGCTAAAAAAATTCCACCTGACATGGCTGAGCTGAGCGTTTACGTTGACAAAAAGCTAAAGTTGCAATTCAAACTAGCTTGTACGGCCCAAGAAAAACCAATGAGTGAAGTCGTTGGTTTGCTGATGAAGCAGTGGCTAGAGATACAAGCAAGGGACTCGCGGATAAATAAAATACCAGTCACAATGGGATAATTGTGATATCCCATTTTGGTAAAGTTTCAGAACGTTGCCATGAGGGCAAATACTGTTTTAACTCATGAGGTAAGACTTTCACT